>NZ_LZII01000053.1:0-504 GCF_001667425.1 Mycobacterium sp. 852002-51613_SCH5001154
ATCAACGACCCCGACCCCGGACCGGCATAAATCCGCGCCGAATTAACCTCCGGCGGAAGCGCCCCAAAATCAAACACGAATTACCCCTTACCGCGTCGCAGCTGCATGAATGACGTCGAGTAGTGAAAGACGATAGAGCGCATCCGGCCGGCCCCCGGCCGTGCCGACCGGCTGACGTCAGAGCTGGCCGGGCGCGGGCGCATCGCCCGCGGCTGCTGCGCCCCGGTTGTCCAGAGCTGACCACGCGCTGGGCGTCCGGCCGTTTGTCCGCCATGAGGTGGGAAAACAGTCTCCCGGTGATCGCCCTCGCGCGTCACCGGGCCGTAGCCGGGGGGCCGCGCCGTCGTCGCTACCGGGCTCAGCCGCAACCGGCTCTCCATAAAATCCCGACGCGGATAAAACGAATGAGTTGTGTTCATATCCGCTGCTATCCGGCCGAGGGTGGGCGGGTTAGGACGCTGTAGCGGAAGCCGTATTTGTGGGAGTAGCCCGCGGCTGCCCCGG
>NZ_LZII01000054.1:0-165416 GCF_001667425.1 Mycobacterium sp. 852002-51613_SCH5001154
CCAGTAAACGACGGCTCCCGCCGCTCCGCGAAAGCGGCATACGCCGCGGCCGCGTCCGCCGTCGCGAAATTGCCCACCTGAGCGCGGGCCTCGTTGGCCAGCGCGTCGCGCAAGGTGCTGTCGGCTCCCTCGTTCAGCAGAGCCTTGGTGTGGGCGAGGGCGATCGGCGGACCGGCCGCCAGCCGGTCGGCGAGATCGTCGACGAAGGAGTCGATCTCCGCCGCCGACACCACCCACGTCACCAGGTTCAGCGCGTACGCCTCCCCGGCGTCAATCGTCTCGGCGAGCAGCGCGAGCCGCTTCGCCTGTTGCAGGCCAACGAGTTTGGGCAACAACCAGGAACCACCGAGGTCAATCGACAGACCCCGCTTGGAGAAGATCTGGCAGAACGTCGATTCCGGCGTGGCGACGACGAAGTCGCATCCGAGCGCGAGGTTCCAGCCCGCCCCGACGGCCACTCCGGCCACCTTGGCGATCGTCGGTATCGCAAGCTCGTGCAGCTCCAGCGCGACGTCAGTCAGCCGCTGCAGCTTGTAATTCGGATGAATGTCGTCGGGGACCGAGATGTCGGCACCGGAGCAGAAGCTGCCGCCGGAGCCGGCGAGCACGAGCGCGCGCACGCCGCGGTCGTGACCGGCGGCGTGCAGCGCGTCGCGCAACGCAACCCAGAGTTCGGGGTTGATCGCGTTCTTACGGCGCGGACGGTTGAGGGTCAGGGTGCGTACTCCGGCGCGGTCTTCCGACAGCAGCACGGGGTCGCCGGGCGCGGTCAATAGCTCCTCGGCAACTTCAGAACGTTGGATCCCAGGAAGTTCAGGATCATCTCCTGGCTGACGGGCGCGATCTTCATCAGCCGGGCCTCGCGGAAGTAGCGCGTGATGTGGTATTCCTCCGCGTATCCCATACCACCATGCGTTTGCAACGCCCGGTCCGCGGCGGTGAAGCCAGCATCGGCGCACAGGTATTTCGCCGTATTCGCCTCGCGCCCACAGGGTTTGCCGTTGTCATACAACCAGGTGGCCTTGCGCAACATCAGCTCGGCGGCGTCCAGGCGTGCCAGCGAGTCGGCGAGCGGGAACTGCAGGCCCTGGTTCATGCCGATGGGCCGGCCGAACACCTCACGCTCGTTGCCGTATTTCACCGCCTTGTCCAGCGCCACCCGGCCGATGCCGAGCGCCTCGGCGGCGATCAGCATCCGCTCCGGATTCAGGCCGTCCAGAATGTACTGAAAGCCCTTGCCTTCCTCGCCGATTCGGTCCTCGACAGGCACCTCGAGATTGTCGATGAACAATTCGTTGGAGCTGACGGCGTTGCGGCCCATCTTGCGGATGGGGCGGATGTCGACCCTGCTGCGGTCGAGGTCGGTGATGAACAACGTCATCCCGTCGGTCTTCTTGGTGACTTCCTCATATGACTGGGTACGCGTCAGCAGCAGGATCTTGTCGGACTCCATCGCTTTGGAGATCCACACCTTCCGGCCGTTGACGATGTAGCGATCGCCGTCGCGCTTGGCGAAGGTGGTGATTCGCGACGTGTCCAGTCCGGCGCCAGGTTCGGTCACGCCGAAGCAGACGTGCACTTCGCCGGTCGCGACCTTGGGCAGCGTGCGCGCCTTGAGTTCGTCGGAGCCGTGCACCACCACCGGTTGCATGCCGAAGATGGACAAATGGATCGAGCTGGCGGCGTTCATGGCGCCGCCGGATTTGGCGACCTCCTCGAGCAGGATGGTGGCTTCGGTGATTCCGAGGCCGTGGCCGCCGTACTCCGGGGGAATCGTCATGCCCAGCCAGCCACCCTGAGCGATGGCGTCGTAGAACTCGGTCGGAAATTCGTGCGCCTGGTCTTTTTCCATCCAGTACTGGTCGTCGAACTTGCGCGCCAACTCGGCGACCGACCGGCGGATCAGCTCCTGATCGTCAGTCAGCTCAAAATTCATTCCGACGCTGGACATTGCGCCGCCTCCTCTTTCAGCGCGAGCAGACGCAAACTCGCATAATCGCGACCGGAGTCATGCGAGTTTGCGTCTGCTCGCGGGACCGGGGGACCCTCAGTCCTTGTTGCCGGAAAGGGCCTTCGCGTTCGCCGCGAAGTCCGCGAAGGACGAGCCGCCCCGGCCGTCCTTTTCGTGGCCCTGCGCCTTGATGGACACGTCGTGCCCCTCGGCGGCCTTGCGTAGCGCACCGACCGTCGCCTGTTCGCGCGAGATGTGGGTGAACGGGTCGAACGAGTACCAGCGCATGGCGTTCTCATGTGTCATCTTGTTGATTTCGTCGTCCGGAACGTCGTTGAGGGACAACACATCCCATAGCTCTTCCGGCGCGCCCGGCCACATCGAGTCGCTGTGCGGGTAGTCGGCTTCCCAGCAGATGTTGTCGATGCCGATCATATTGCGCAGCGCCACGCCGACCTTGTCGCTGATGAAGCAGGTCAGGAAGTGCTCACGGAAGACCTCGCTGGGCAGCTTGCCTTTGAAGTCCTGGTGCGTCCATGCGGAGTGCATCTCGAAGGTCCGGTCCGCACGCTCGAGGAAGTAGGGAATCCAGCCTGTTCCGCCCTCGGACAACGCGACCTTCAGGTCCGGGTATTCCTTGATCGGCCGCGACCAGAGCAGGTCCGCGGCGGCCTGCACGATGTTCATCGGCTGCAGTGTGATCATCACGTCCATCGGCGCATCCGGCGCGGTGATCGCCAGCCGGCCCGAGGAACCGATGTGCACGTTCATCACGGTGTCGGTGTCCACCAAGGCTTTCCACAGCGGGTTCCAGTACTCGTCGTGGAAGCTGGGATAGCCCATCGCGGCCGGGTTTTCGGTGAAGGTCAGCGCATGCACGCCCTTTTTCGACACCCGGCGCACCTCGGCGGCACACGCCTCCGCATCCCAGATCACCGGGATCGCCATCGGGATGAAGCGCGCCGGGTAGGCGCCGCACCACTCGTCGATGTGCCAGTCGTTGTATGCCTGCACCAGCGCGATCGAGAAATCATGGTCGTCGGTGGCGAACAGCCGCCCGGCGAAGCCCGGGAAGGAGGGGAAGCAGATCGAGGCCAGGATGCCGCCGGCGTTCATGTCCTTGACGCGCTCGTCGACGTTGTAACAACCCGGCCGGATCTCGTCGAGCCCAGTCGGCTCGATGCCGTACTCCTCCTTCGGCCGTCCGGCGACCGCGTTCAATGCCACGTTCGGGATGACCGTGTCGCGGAACTTCCACATGTCCGAGCCGTCTGCGTTGTGCACCAGCCGCGGCGCGTCGTCCTGGTACTTCTTCGACAGGTGGTTCTTGAACATGTCGGGCGGCTCGACGGTGTGGTCGTCGACGCTGATCAGGATCATGTCTTCTTTGTTCATGGCCGTTGCCCTTCCGTCGGGTTCGTCTATTCGATTCCGCTCCCACGCAGCCTCGGCGAATCGCTGTCCCGTGCCAAGATCACTAAAATGAAAACTATCTTCTCGCCAAGCGAGAATCAACATCCAGCGGACGCCGCGGCCGGTGTTCATCGGCTGACAAACGCCGGAGCGTGCCCGTAATTTGCCCGCGTCCGAGCGACTATGCGCTGCGGCGACTGCCCGCGTTGCGCAGGACTCCGGCATCGCCGACGACGTTCTTGCTGGCAGGCGGCTGTTTCGTTGGCCGGGCGGGCGCACGGCGCCGGTGCCGGGCGCGGCCCCGCCGGCCGGCATTGACCGGCCGAGCGTTTCGTGCAACTCTATTGGTTAGAAATGAGAATATGATTCTCCTTGGCCGAGAGGTGGCCCGGAGGAGAGCGAGAGGAGAGCGCCGATGCGGTTGCCGCCGCTGCCGGCTGATCAGTGGGACGAGGTTACCCAGAAGGCACTCTCGGCAATGCGTGGCGCGGAGACCAACAATGCGCTCAGCACCCTCGCCCACCACCCGGCGCTGGCCAAGGCATTTCTGCGGTTCAACGTTCACCTCTTGACCTCGTCCACGCTGCCGGTGCGCATCCGAGAACTGGCCATCCTGCGGGTCGCACATCGTCGCGAATGCACCTACGAGTGGTCTCACCACGTCCGCATGGCCAAGGACGCGGGAATCACCGACGACGAGATCGCCGCGGTGGAACGAGGCGAGTCCGCGGACGAGTTTGATCGCGCGGTGATCGCCGGCGTCGATGAGCTCGAGGCGAAATCACAGCTGTCCGACGAGACCTGGGCCGCGCTCGGCGAGCGCCTCAACGATCAGCAGCGGATGGATTTCGTCTTCACGGTCGGCTGCTATGCCCTGCTGGCCATGGCCTTCAACACTTTTGGCGTACAGCTCGAGAACGCCGATCAGGACCATCAAGAGAGGTAGATAAGGTGCCCCACTTCCCCAAGCCGGCCGCAGGCAGCTGGACTGAAAATTACCCCGACCTCGGCACGGCGCCAGTCGATTACACCGACTCGATCGATCCGGCCTTCTTCGAAGCCGAGCGCGACGCCGTCTTCAGGAAGACCTGGCTCAACGTCGGCCGGGTCGAGCGACTGCCGCGTACCGGCAGCTACTTCACCAGAGAACTGCCGGCGGCCGGCAAGGGCACGTCGGTGATCATCACCAAGACCAAGGACGGGGCGGTCAAGGCGTACCACAACGTCTGCCGCCACCGCGGAAACAAGTTGGTGTGGAACGATTTTCCCACCGAGGAGACCTCCGGCACCTGCCGGCAGTTCACCTGCAAGTACCACGCCTGGCGATACAGCCTCGACGGTGACCTCACGTTCGTCCAACAGGAAGAAGAGTTCTTCGACCTCGACAAGAGCAAATTCGGCCTGGCGCCCGTCCGCTGCGAGGTGTGGGAAGGCTTCATCTTCATCAACTTCGACGACAACGCGGCGCCGCTGATCGACTACCTCGGGCCGCTGGCCAAGAGCATCGAGGGCTACCCCTTCGGCGAGATGACGGAGACCTACTCCTACCGGGCCGAGGTCGGCAGCAACTGGAAACTGTTCATCGACGCGTTCGTCGAGTTCTACCACGCGCCGATCCTGCACCAGGGGCAGTACACCAAGGAAGAAGCCGCCAAGATCCAGAAGTTCGGGTATGAAGCGCTGCACTACGAGGTGGCCGGCCCGCACAGTCTGCAGTCGACCTGGGGCGGTCAGGCGCCGCCCCCGGACATGTCCATGGTCAAGCCGATGGACCAGGTGTTGCGCAGCGGTTTGTTCGGTCCCTGGGATAAGCCGGAGATCATCGAGAAGCTGGAGCTGCCGCCGGGTGTCAACGTGAAGCGGGTGCCGCAGTGGGGCATCGACTCATGGCTCTTCTACCCCAACTTCATGTTGTTGATCTGGGAGCCGGGCTGGTTCCTGACCTACCACTACTGGCCGACCGCCGTCGACAAGCACATCTTCGAGTGCACGCTGTACTTCGTCCCGCCGCGCAACGCGCGCGAACGCCTGGCCCAGGAGTTGGCCGCCGTAACCTTCAAGGAGTACGCGCTACAAGACGCCAACACGCTGGAGGCGACCCAGACCATGATCGGCACCCGGGCCGTCAAGGAATTCTTGCTGTGCGATCAGGAGGTCTTGATCCGCCATCTGCACAAGACGACCGGTGATTACGTGAAGGAGTACCAGAACAATGGCGTTACCGTCTGAATTCGCGGACCTGCAGCCGTATTTGGATTGGGACCTGGCCACCGAGCCGGAGCGCTACGCCAAGCGGCTGGCCTCTACGATGGCCGAGATGCAGGCGTTCTACGACGTCGCGTTCCCGCGCCTCAACGATGCCATCGAGTACTGCGACAAATACCCGCTGGACGATCTGCCCGACGACGCGAGGACTCTCATGCACATCATGCAGTCGCTCGTGATGGTGTCGTTTCCGATCGAGGCGTGGAAACAGGCCCGGGTGCCCGACAGCGGCGCGGCCTGGGTGGAGTGCATCCGGGAACCGGTGATTTAACCGGTGTTGACCCTCAAGGCGGCCGGGCTGCTCGACGTCGACGCCGGCGAGATCGTGTCCCCCGGCGTTGTGCAGATCGAGGGTGACCGGATCGTCGGCGTCGGGGGCTCAGGTCCCCCGGGCCCAGAAGACTCGGTCATCGATCTCGGCGACCAGATCCTGCTGCCCGGGCTGATGGACATGGAGGTCAACCTGCTGATGGGCGGCCGCGGGGAGAAACCCGGCCTGTCCCAGGTTCAGGACGATCCGCCGACGCGGGTGCTGCGCGCGGTCGGCAATGCGCGGCGCACGTTGCGCGCCGGATTCACCACCGTGCGCAACCTCGGCCTGTTCGTCAAGACCGGCGGCTACCTGTTGGACGTCGCGCTGGGCAAGGCCATTGATGCCGGCTGGATCGACGGTCCGCGCGTGGTGCCGGCCGGGCATGCCATCACGCCGACCGGCGGCCACCTGGACCCGACGATGTTCGCGGCGTTCGCGCCCCACGCCCTCGAGCTGACCGTCGAAGAAGGGATCGCCAACGGCATCGACGAGATCCGCAAGGCGGTGCGCTACCAGATCAAACATGGCGCCGAGCTGATCAAGGTCTGCTGTTCGGGCGGGGTGATGTCACTGACCGGTCCGCCTGGCGCGCAACACTATTCGGATGAGGAGCTGTGCGCGATCGTCGATGAGGCCCACCGACGTGGGCTGCGCGTCGCGGCGCACACGCACGGCGCCGAAGCGGTCAAGCATGCCGTTGCGGCCGGCATCGACTGCATCGAGCATGGCTTCCTGATCGACGACGAAGCGATCGCGTCGCTGGTCGAGCACGGCACCTTTCTGGTGAGCACCCGGCGCCTGGCCGATGGCGATGCGATGGACGTCTCGCACGCTCCGCCAGAGCTGCAGGCCAAGGCGGCCGAGATGTTCCCGAAGGCCAGGACTTCGATCCTGGCCGCCTACCAGGCCGGCGTGAAGATCGCCGTCGGCACCGACGCGCCCGCGATCCCGCACGGACGCAACGCCGACGAGCTGGTCACCCTCGTCAACTGGGGCCTGCCGCCGCTGGCGGTTTTGCGGGCGGCGACGGTGACCGCGGCCGAGCTGATCAACTCGACGGACCGCGGGCGGATCGCAGCCGGGCAGCTTGCCGACATCATCGCGGTGCCGGGAAGCCCCTTGGAAGACATAACCGTTACCCAGCAGGTGAGCTTTGTCATGAAAGGCGGCAAGGTCTATGTCGACAAATCAGCCAACCCGAACTGACGACCTGGTCGAGATCCAGCAGCTGCTCGCCCGCTACGCGGTGACCATCACCCAGGAAGACATCGACGGGCTGATCGGCGTCTTCACCCCGGACGGGACATACAGCGCGTTCGGGTCCACGTACAAGTTGGACAGATTCCCAGAATTGGTGGCCGCGGCTCCAAAGGGGTTGTTCCTCACCGGAACTGCCTTGATCGAGAACATCGACGGCGATTCGGCGAGCGGCACCCAGCCGTTGTGCTTCATCGACGGCGCCACCCACGACATGCGGATCGGCTACTACCGCGACACCTACTCCCGGACCACCGACGGCTGGCGGCTGAAAACCCGCGCCATGACGTTCATTCGCCGCAGCGGCGTGCACGACTCCGGGCGCCCGCACGCCGTCGGCCGTCCCACGCCGTGAATGTCGAGGAATTCCGGGCCGGTCTGCGCTCGTGGCTCGACGACAATGACCTGACCCCAGGCCCCGACCACTCACTGCAGGGCCATATGCGGCAGTTCGCCCGGGTCAGCCGCGCACTCTACGACGCCGATTGGATGCGCTACGGCTGGCCCACCGAGGTCGGTGGATTGGGTGGTCCCGCCGTGCTGCGCGCGATCGTCGGCGAAGAGGTGGTCGGTCGCCGCCTCGCCGAACCCGGACCCTATTCGATGCTCGAGGTGCTCGCACCCACGATGATCGATTACGCGGCCCCAGAGCTTGCCGCCGAAATGGTGCCGCGGCTGCTGAGCGGCGAAGAACAATGGTGTCAAGGCTTTTCCGAGCCGGGGTCAGGCAGCGACCTGGCGTCGTTGACCACCCGCGCAACGCAGCAAGGCGAGAACTGGATCGTCAACGGGCAGAAGGTCTGGACCAGCTTCGCGCAGTTCTCGACGCGCTGCGTCCTGCTCACCCGCACCGCACCCGGACACGACGGGATCACCGCCTTCTTCGTCGACCTCGACACCCCGGGCATCACCATCCGGCCGCTCCGGACGATGCATGGGGTCGACGAATTCTGCGAGGTCTATTACGAGGACGTGGTGATCCCGGGGAGCCGGATGCTCGGCCGGCCGGGAGACGGCTGGCGGCTCGCCATGGACCTGCTCCCCTACGAACGGTCCACCTGCTTCTGGCAGCGGATCGCGTACCTGTACTCCCGCTTCGACGAACTCATCGCGCAGGCGTCCGACGTCGGCGAGCCGAACGAATCTGAGCTTGGCGCAGCCTATCTGGCTCTTCACACGCTGCGCTGCCGATCCCGCGACACCCAGCATCGGCTGCGCGACGGGGCCCGACTGGGAGCCGACACGTCCATCGACAAGGTGCTGCTCGCCGGCGCAGAGCAGCGACTCTACGACACCGTCCGGGACCTGCTGCCCGGGGCGCTCGAGCTGGACGACACGCCGTGGCGCGCGGAATACCTGTACTCGCGCGCGGCGACCATCTACGGCGGAACCGCGGAAATCCAGCGCAACATCATCGCTCGGCGGCTACTCGACCTCGGGAAGGAGTGAACCGTGGAGTCGACGGATCCTGAGTCGCTGCGACTGCTCGAAGGTTCGCTGCGGACGACGATGACGGCCGCATCGGGGGTTAAGCTCGACGTAGCGCTGGCCGACCTGGGCTGGCGCGACATGCTGGACGAAATACCGGACGTTGCCGTGCCTCTGGTGTTCCGCCTGCTTGGTGAGACGGGCGCGCACGCGCCGATGCTCAACGACGTAATCTTATGCGAGAGCGGGGCCGCGCCGGGGGACACCCTGCCGCTACCGTTCGCCGGTGGCTCCTGGGTGATATGGGAGCGCGGCGATGCGGGCGCGAAGTCGGCGGTCGACGAGTCGCTGCCGATACACCGGGTGCCACAAGGGAGTTCTTTGCCACCGGCCGCGCTGCATGCGGGGCGGCGGGCCCTGGGCTGGTGGCTGGTCGGCGCCAGCCGGGCCATGCTCGCGCTGGCGCGCCAGCACGCCCTCGACCGCGTCCAGTTCGGGCGGCACATCAGCTCGTTCCAGGCGATCCGCCACCGGCTGGCCGAGACGCTCGTAGCGATCGAGGGCGCCGAGGCGACGCTGCACGTCGCCGCGCAATCAAATGATCACGACGGCCTGGGCGCCCTGCTGGCGAAGGCCGCCGCCGGCCAGGCCGCGCTCACCGCCGCCCGCCACTGTCAGCAGGTACTCGGCGGGATCGGCTTCACCGCCGAGCACCCACTACATCACCACGTCAAACGGTCGCTGATCCTGGACGGACTGCTGGGCAACGCACAGGAGCTCACTCGGGTGGCCGGAAAAACATTGGTAGATAAGCGGTTTGCGCCGCGGCTCGCCGAGCTCTAGCCGGTCCACGGCCCCGCCGCCACGCTCGCCGCCGGAGGACCGGAAAGCCGGCGCGTAGACTCCGTCTGGCCGCCAGGAGGATGGGACGCGATGAGTCAACCCGAGCAACCACGAAACGAGATGGGTGTCGCTGCGCTGCTCGTGGGCCTGGTCGCGCTCCTGACGTGCTGGATGCTGATCGGGGTGCCCTTCGGCATTGCGGCGGTGATCACGGGCGATATCGCGCGCAGACGCGTGCAGCGACGCGAAGCGAACAATCCGCGAATCGCGCTGGCGGGCATGGCATTAGGGGCCGTATCGATCGCGGCCGGGCTCGTCGTAATCGGGTACTACGCGTGGCGGGACGCCCGCTAGTTCCGGGGCAACCCCAGCACGCGCTCGGCGATGATGTTCCGCTGAATCTCCGACGTGCCGCCCGCAATTGTCGCGGCGAAGCTGCGCGCGTATCGATCGAACCAGCTGCGGTAATGACTGTCGAGGTTCAGCGGGGCGAACGGAGCGGTCACCGCCCGGTACACCAACCCGTCCGCGCGCGCGGCGTCCAGCGCATCCTCGGACGCCCGTTGCAGGGCTTCGGATCCCAGCAGCTTGAGCACCGATTGGGCCGGTACGTCCTCTTCACCGCGCGCGGCCCGCGATAACGCCGCGGACCCCAGGAGCCGCAGCGCGTGGGCGTCCATCACCAGGGTGGCGTAGCGATCTCGCTCCAGCGCGCTCGACGGGCGGAAATCGATGCTCAATTCGTGCAACAGGTCGACGTATCCCATCCAGAGCATGACGCGTTCGTGCCCCAGCGAGCCGGTGGCCACCCGCCACCCCCCGTTGAGCTCGCCCACCAGATTCTCGGCCGGCACCCGCGCGTCGGTGAAGAACACCTCGTTGAAGTCGACTTCGTCGCTGTCGCACATGGACGCGAACGGGCGTCGCACCACGCCCGGTGTATCGGTCGGGATCAGCAACACGCTAATGCCCTTGTGTTTCGGCGCCTTTGGATCGGTGCGCACAAAGGTCAGCAGCACGTCGGCATCGTGGGCGCCCGACGTCCACACCTTCTGCCCGTTGACCACGAAGTGATCACCGTCAAGCACCGCACGCGTTTTCAGCGACGCGAGGTCCGAGCCCGCTCCAGGTTCGCTCATTCCCAGGGCCGCGGTGATCTCGGCCCGCAAAATCGGCACCGCCCAACCTTGCTTCTGTTCGGGTGTGCCGAAGGTCAGCAACGAGGCCGCGATGATGCCCACGCCTTGCGGATTGAAGCTTTGATAGATGCGCCGCCTCCCCAGCTCCTCCAAGTAAACGTATTGCTGCAACAGCGTGGCGTTGCGTCCGCCGAACTCGGGCGGGTTGCCGGGAAGCAGCCATCCGCTGTCGAACAACAGCCGCTGCCAGCGTCGGGCCCATTGCGGCACGTGCGAACTGGAGCGTGGCCGCTCGAACGCCTCGGCCCCGGTGGGCAGGTGCGCGTCCAGGAAGGCGATGAATTCGGAACGGAACGCCTCGACGTCGGCGTCAAAGGTGAGCTGCACGCGACTCCCCGGGACGGTCGTGAGCACCGCCGGGTGTCGGTAGATCACGATTTCCGCCGACCGCGCGGTTCGCTCTTATGATTACGCTTCCAAACACACGTCTAAGAGAATAGTATTCTCATGGCGAGGAAGTTACAATCTCCGACACATGATCCGTGAGGGGGTCGAGCGCAGCGATGTCACGGCGTTCTCCGGTACAGTCCAATCATGTTCTCCCCTCGCGGCAATCAGCTGAGCCGGCCGTGACCAGCCCAAGCGAAGAGCCGGCCTGGAAGCAGCGCGCCGTCGAGAGGTCGATCAAGACGGCGAAATTGCGAGCCGCGCAACGCGTTCAGCGCTTCCTCGACGCGGCGCAGGCCATCATCATCGAGAAGGGCTCCACGGACTTTACCGTGCAGGAGGTCGTCGACCGCTCCCGTCAGTCGCTACGCAGCTTCTACCTGCAGTTCGACGGCAAGCACGAGCTGCTGTTGGCGCTGTTCGAAGACGCCCTGAGCCGGTCCGCCGACCAGATTCGCGCGGCCACGGAAAGCCAGGCCGATCCGCTGGAGCGGCTGAAGGTGGCCGTGCAACTCCTGTATGAGGCCTCCCGTCCGGATCCGACCGCCCAGCGACCGCTGTTCACCGACTTTGCGCCACGGTTGCTGGTGACCCATCCCGCTGAGGTCAAGGTGGCGCATGCGCCCCTGTTGGCTTTGCTCACCGAGTTGATGGAAG
The DNA here is from genome assembly GCF_001667425.1 of Mycobacterium sp. 852002-51613_SCH5001154. Classification (NCBI taxonomy): domain Bacteria; kingdom Bacillati; phylum Actinomycetota; class Actinomycetes; order Mycobacteriales; family Mycobacteriaceae; genus Mycobacterium; species Mycobacterium sp. 852002-51613_SCH5001154. Next base: position 11,714 of record NZ_LZII01000054.1, read on the forward strand.
AGGCTTATGACGCCGGCAAATTGCGCGCGGGCGTCAATGCGAAGCGGATGGCTGCGATGACCATGCAGACCGTGATGTTCATCGCGCAATCCAGCGGCGGCTCCGACGATGCGACCATCCATCCCATTACCAGCGAAGAGGTATGGGATTTCTGCTCACGCGGCTTCGTCGGCTAGCGCGAACCCCGCTGCGCCGTCACCCCTGCTGGGCCTGATCAAATACCGCACGTCATTTGCTGATGAGAATCAGATTCTCTAATATTTAGAATCACAAATAGCCAAAACGGATTCGTCGTTGACACTCACGAGCGGGTGGTGACAAAGTGCAAAGGCGGCGAGATGCGCAAGCCGGGGCATGCGGCAACGGCTGTTCACGCTGAGGCATGCGATCACTAGTCAGGAGTTGAGGTAGCCATGACCGGACGTGTTGAGGGCAAAGTCGCTTTCGTCACCGGAGCGGCGCGCGGTCAGGGCCGCAGCCACGCGGTGCGGTTGGCACAAGAGGGCGCCGACATCATCGCCATCGACATCTGCAAGCCCATCCGCGAGGGAGTGACGGACACCGCGATCCCGGCCTCGACGCCCGAGGATCTTGCCGAGACGGCCGACCTGGTCAAGGGCCACAACCGCAGGATCGTCACCGCCGAGGTCGACGTGCGCGACTACGCGGCGCTGAAATCCGCCGTGGACAGCGGCGTCGAACAACTCGGCCGGCTCGACATCATCGTGGCCAACGCCGGGATCGGTAACGGCGGCGACACCCTGGACAAAACCAGCGAAGAAGACTGGACCGAGATGATCGACATCAATCTCGCCGGGGTGTGGAAAACCGTGAAAGCCGGTGTGCCGCATCTCCTGTCGGGCGGCCGGGGCGGTTCCATCATCCTGACCAGCTCGGTCGGCGGCCTGAAGGCCTACCCCCACACCGGCCATTATGTCGCCGCCAAACACGGTGTCGTCGGGTTGATGCGTGCCTTCGGGGTTGAGCTGGGGCAGCACATGATTCGGGTCAACTCGGTACATCCCACCCATGTCAAGACACCGATGCTGCACAACGAGGGCACCTTCAAGATGTTCCGCCCGGACCTGGAGAATCCCGGTCCCGACGACATGGCGCCGATCTGTCAGCTGTTTCACACCATGCCGATTCCATGGGTGGAGCCGATCGATGTCAGCAACGCCGTGCTGTTCTTCGCCTCGGACGAGTCGCGCTACATCACCGGCGTGACCCTGCCCATAGATGCGGGTAGCTGCCTTAAGTAGCATCCGGTCCGTGAATGGAATTGCCGGATTTGAAGGTCGTGGGGCGGTCGTCACGGGTGGTGCGAGCGGTATCGGCTTGGCCACCGCCACCGAATTCGCCCGCCGCGGCGCCCGCGTGGTGCTCTCCGACGTCGATCAGCCGGGCCTCGAGCAGGCGGTAAACCACCTGCGCGCCCAGGGATTCGACGCGCACGGCGTGGTATGCGACGTCCGGCATCTCCACGAAATGGTTCACCTGGCGAAAGAATCCTTCCGCCTGCTCGGCCGCGTCGACGTCGTCTTCAGCAATGCCGGCATCGTGGTCGCGGGTCCGATCGCGCAGATGACCCACGACGACTGGCGCTGGGTCATCGATATCGACCTGTGGGGCAACATCCACGCCGTCGAGGCGTTCCTGCCGCGGCTGCTCGAACAGGGCACGGGCGGACACCTCGCGTTCACCGCGTCCTTCGCCGGCCTGGTTCCCAACGCGGGTCTCGGGGCCTACGGCGTCGCCAAGTACGGTGTGGTCGGCCTGGCGGAGACGCTGGCCCGCGAGGTCAAGGACAACGGCATCGGCGTTTCGGTGTTGTGCCCGATGGTGGTGGAGACCAAGCTGCTCTCGAACTCGGAACGGATCCGCGGGGCGGACTACGGGCTGTCGTCATCGCCGAAGGCGGCGGACGGGACGCTACCGACGCAGGACGAGGGCGTCGGCGTCGAGGACGTCGCCCGGTTGACGGCGGATGCGATCCTGGCCAACCGTCTGTACGTGCTTCCGCACGAAGCCGCCCGCGCGTCGATCCGCCGCAGGTTCGAACGCATCGACCGCACCTTCTCCGATCAGGCCGGCGAGGGGTGGAACCACTAGCCGGACGGGCCGAGCCGGTACTCGCCCGTTTTCGGGTCGTGATACCAGCCGCTCGCCGCGTGGGTGCCGCCGTCGACGTGCAAAGTCTGCCCGGTCAGGTAGGCCGACATGTTGGATGCGAGAAAAACTGCGACGCTGGCGATTTCGTCGACGTGGCCCGGGCGTCCCAGCGGCACCACATCGCCGATTCGGGTCAGCGCCGCCTCGCCGCCGAGCTGCGCCAGCCCCTCGGTGAGCGTGATGTCGGGCGCGATCGCGTTGACCCGGATGCCGTGCGGCGCCAGTTCGAGCGCCGCGGTCTGGGTGTAGTTGATGACGCCCGCCTTGGCCGCCGCGTACGCGGCGTAGCCGGGTGCGGCGCGCACGCCCTCGATCGATGTCACCGAGACGATGCTGCCGCCGGTGCCCGCCGACACCAGCTGCCTCGCGATGCGCTGGGTGCACAGCAGCACGTGGCGCAGGTTGGCCCGGTAGAGCGCATCCCAACCGTTCTCACTGGTTTCCAGCAGCGGTGACGAAAACACCCCTCCGGCGTTGTTGACCAGGATCGTCGGAGCGCCGAGTTCGGCGTTCGTGCGCCGCAGCGCGTCGTCCACCTGGCCGCTGTCCCGGACATCGGTCACGATGCCCAGGGCGCCAATGGATTCCGCGGCCTGAGCGCAGGTTTGCGGGTCGCGCTCCCAGATCGCCACTGTCGCGCCGAAGGCGGCGAGACCGGCCGCGACGCCGCGACCGATGCCCGCTCCCCCGCCGGTGACCACCGCCACGCGGCCGGTGAGCATGATGTCCGAGGGATCGATTGCCATCGTCGGTCACATCACCGGTGCGCAACCGATAACGCCGTCGGCTTCCAAGTCAGCGATTTCCGAGCCGTCCAACCCCAGCCCGGCCAGCAATTCATGGTTGTGCTGCCCCAGCAGCGGCGCGTGCTGGGTGTGGAACTTCGACGGCCCTGCGGACAGCCTCATCGGCACGGTGCTGAGCCTAGCCGGGCCGTTGACCGGGTGGTCGACCTCCTCGAAGAAGCCACGAAACGCCAGCTGATCCAGTTCTGTTTGGCGGTGCGGTTGCATGACCTTGGCCACCGGAACGCCGGCGTTCCAGAGAGTAGCGACGATCTCGTCGCGGCTGCGTCGCGCACACCACGCGGCCAACGGTTCGTCGATGGCGTCCTCATGCTCTTTCCGACCCCGTGCGCTGGCCAGCTTGGGATCCCTTGCCCATGGGGGTGACCCGATAGCGGCGCACAACCCCTTCCACTGTTCGTCGGTGCTTACCGCGACCGCGACCCAGCTGTCGGGCCGGCCGAACTCGTCGATGTCGTTGCTGCGGTAGAGGTTTTGCGGCACCGCCGTCGGTCCCCGGTTGCCCGCGCGTTCCAGCACTGCCCCGTACGCGGAATATTCGATGACCTGCTCCGCGGCGATGCTGAGCGCGGCGTCCACCATCGCCGCTTCGACGAACACACCCTCGCCGCTGCGGCGCCGGTGCTCCAGCGCCAGCAGCAACGCATTCACGGCATGCATGCCCGCGTTCGGGTCACCGATCGAGTATGGGTCGTACGGTGTGCGGTCGGCGTATCCGGTCAGCCACGTCAATCCGGACGCGGCCTCGATGACATACGCGAATGCCGGGTTGTCGCGCCACGGGCCCTCCAGTCCGAAGCCGGGCATCCGCACCATCACGACGTCGCGCTTAATCGATTGGACCGCAGTGAAATCCAGGCCCATCTGGTCGAGCACGCGTGGCGTGAAGTTCTCCACTATCACGTCGCAGGTCGCGATGAGACGGCGCAGGAGATCTCGGCCGCGCGGACTCTGCAAGTCCAGCGTGAGGCCCTTCTTGTTGGTGTTCAGCGCCGCGAAGATCGGCGACTTCTCCCACCACTGGTTCTCGCTGGCGGGCACGCCCGCGATCAGCCGGGTCCCGTCCGGACGGCGGGTCGATTCCACGTGGATGACTTCCGCACCAAGCATCGCCAGAAAGTGGGTGCAACAGGGGCCGGCCCAGAACGTCGTCATGTCAAGCACGCGAATCCCACTCAGAGGCAGCCGATTCCCGTCGCCGGTGGGCACGGGCCGGGGTATCAATTCTGCGGTCCGGTACTGCGCCGTGTGCTCGCCCAGCTGCGGTGCCGGTTGCGGCCGGCGAAGCCGCGCGGGCGTCATCCGGTAGGGATGGCCCGGCTGCTGGAACCGGCCGCCCGGGTTCTCGACAAACGAACCGCGCTCGCGGAACTGGTCGAGCGATGCGACGTTGGCACCGTTGGCAACCGGGGCGTTGGGGATTCGGAAGGCGGTTGCGAGTTCGCGTATCTCGTCGACCGTGTTGCTTTCGAACCACGCGTAGATTTCGTCGGCATTGAGGTTGGCCCGCTCGGTGATCGTCAGCGATGAGTCCTCGTCGATCCATTCGGGGTGGCCGACCATCGCGCACAAGTCGAACCACTGCTGCGCGGTCCCGCATCCGACGTCCACCAGTCCGTCCTTGGCGCGCGCCACACCCGGTACGGTGACGCGGCGCGCATCCCGCCAGGGCCGCCCGAGCATCTCGAAATAGGTGACGGGATAGTAGGTGAGAGAAAGGATCTGCGTTTCCAGCATGGACAGGTCGAGAAGTTCCCCCGGTTCATCGCCGCTTCGGCCGTGTCGCGAAGCGAGCATGGCCGCGCTCGCGTAGGCCCCGGCCAGATACTCACCGACTTGCCCTCCCACGAATACCGGTGCGCGGTCCGCCTCGCCACGTCCGAGGCCGATGATCCCGCCCGACCACGCCTGCAACGTGAATTCGGTGGCCGCCCTGTCGTTCCAGGGCCCCTCCAGGCCGAATGGCGTGATCGACATGACGGTGAGGTGCGGATGGCGGCGGTGCATGACCGCGGGCGCGAACTCGGGGCGCTCAGCGACTCTCGAGCCGGCGGACCACACCACCGCATCCGCGGCTGCCAGCAGCCTGTCGACCAGCTCGACGTCGACGTCGAGCCGTGGATCCACAACGACGCTGCGCTTCGACCCGGCCAGAAAGCCAAACAACGCCCCGTCGCCGCCGGGTGGTATGACGGCGCCAGAGGCGGACCAGGAACGCAGTGGATCGCCTTCGGGCGGCTCGATTTTGACGACGTCCGCTCCACCGTCGGCCAGCAACTTGGTGCAGTAGGCGCCCGCGATTCCGGTGGATAGCTCGACCACGGTACAGCCGGCCAGCGGTGGCTCGATGGCGGACTCCGTCACTACCGCTTCCGCTTTCGATTCTTGGCGCCCCCGCTCTTGCGTCCCTTCTTGCTCAGGCGCCATTCCTGGGGGAACTTGTCGTCGTTGTCTTTCACCGCTCCGCCCAGACCCCGATCGATGGCATCACCGAGCATGAAGTCGTCGCCGTCGGGTCGGACCGCACTGCCCATCGACTCGAAGAATCCGCTGAGCATGCTGCCCATGTACTCGCCCTGAAACTGTTTCATGATCTCGAAGAAGACCTTCTGCATGAACACCGTGTCGGTTGGGCGATTGCGCGCGCAGGCCAGCGCGTACTTCTCCACCTCCGCTTCCAGCTCTGCTCTGGGGACCACGCTGTTGAGGAAGTTGCAGTCGTACATCTCCGCGGCGGTGAAAGCCCGTCCGGTGAACACCATTTCCTGGAACTTCCGGATCCCCATCGTCTGCGCCCACCACCACATTCGCGGACCCCAGCCGTAATACCGGAAGGAGGGATGCCCAAAGAGCGCGTCGTCGCTGGAGATCACCAGGTCCGCGTCGGCCGCTTGGTAGAAATGCCAGCCGTAGCAGTAGCCCTTAGCCTCGAGGATGCTGATCTTCTTGAAGTCCTGCAGGCCCCTTATCCCCGAGTTCGGGTTGGCGTACCACTGGCCCAGGGTGGCACCCCGCCGAAACGAACCCTCGGGCGGAAAGCTGACGTCGTCGTCGCCGATCCGATACTCGGCGAGCCGGTGCTGCTGGTCGGCGGAGTTCTGCGCCGCCATTTCCTCGATCAGGTCCGCACCCGAGCCGAGATCGTCGCCGGCTCCGCGGACCACCAACACCTTGACCTCGTCGTCGATCGAGGCGCGGTGTAACAGGTCGGCGTAGCGCAGCCTGGCGGCGATCGTGGGTGCATTGAGTTGGCCCGGCCGATCGAACGTAATGGTGGCGATGCGGGTCTCGGCGTCCTTGTCGTACCTGACGATCTCCTCCGCTGGAGGTTTAGGCTTGCCGGCCATGGCTATTCGCGCCAAGCAGGACTGTCGGTCAGCACCTCGGAGCCCTCGGCGGTGATCAATACGGCTTCCCGTCCGAAGACCGCACCGATTCCCTGTTCCCATACGTAGCCCGTCACGGCCAGCACCATGCCCGGATCCAACCGTTCCCCGGTCGCGGTCACCGGCAGGTGCGTCGAGATCACGGGCGGATCAAAGCCCATGCCCAGCCCGCGGGCCACCGGCATCGGCGGCGGCGCCTCCCCGGCGGCCTGGTAAGCACCCAGCAATTCGTTCGCGGCGGCGCCCGGGCGGCATGCGGCCAGCAGCCTGCCCCACAGGCTGTCCCAGCGTCGATACAGGGTGGCCGCGCCGCGCACGGCGCCCACCGGCCACGTGCGCCCAACCTCGCCGATGTACCCACCGGCCAGCACACCGGCCGAAAACGCCACCAGGTCGCCGACCTTGACCCGGCCGTCACCGGTCGCCCGCCGCCACGGATGATCGGGGGACGTCACCCACGCAACATCCTGGTTCGACGGGGTACTCACCCCGCCGGCCGCGACGGCCTCCAGCAGGACACCGGCCAGCGCCTGCTCCGTTACCCCGGGCCGTAGTTCGGAAACGGCGGCGGCCAAACCCGATTGGGCGACCGAGATCGCCTCCCGCAACGCAACCACTTCTTCGGCCGTCTTGATACGCCGGGCGGCCCGCATCGCCAGCTCGCCGTCCACGAGCTCTGCATTGGGAAACGCCGTCGGCAGCAGTTGTGCGAAAATCGGTGATATCGCGTCGGTTCCAAGACGCCGGGCGGTGGATGCGCCGTCGATGCGCCGCAGCGCCGACATGGTGTTCGTCGGGTTCCACGAGATGCCGTACAGGTTCTCATGTGGAATCTCGTCGGGGATGCCCTCATCCCAGGTGCTGAGGAGATGGATCGCCCCCGTCTCACGCACCAGCACACACGCGGGGCCGAACGGCCGGGTCCCGGCGACCCACAACTGTGGTGCTCCGGTGACGTAGCGGACGTTGGCTTGGCGGCCGAGGACCAGCACGTCGAGGTCGTGCGCCGCCATCTGATCCAGCACACGCCGGCGGCGTCCCGTGCGCAGCGCGCGGTCGTCGGGGCAAACTTCAACTGACATGGGAGCCATAGGGGTCATAGGGGTAGTCGGTCAATCGGATCCAGCCCTCCTCGGTGATTACCAGGACCTCTTCGCTGCGGTAACCGCCGGTGCCGTCTTCCCACACCACGGGCTCCAAGACCAGCACCATGCCGGGTTGCAGGACGAAATTCTCGTCGAATTCCTGGCCGAGATCGGTTCCGATCATGGGCATTTCGGCCGCGTTCACGCCGATGCCGTGGCCCAGGTAGAAGTGCGGGAGCCATGGCTTGCTACCGCCGTTGGCGTTGATGGCGGCCCGGCCCAGATCCGCCGCCGTGGCGCCGGCCTTGGCGACACCCAGCACGGCGGACATGATCGCGAACCATTTGTCGAACTGCGCCTGCTGGCGGGGTGACGGGTCCCGGCCGACGATCCACGTGCGTCCGAAGTCCGAACAGTAACCGTGGTAGGTGATGCTGACGTCGGTCCACAGCACGTCGCCTTCGGCCAGTTCGCGCTCGGTACTCAGCAGGGGCAGCGCGAGGTCGCCGTGTGTGGTCCATACGCCATCGGCCTTGCTCGGCGGCATCACCTGCCAGATCGGCTCCAGCATGCTGGCCGTGGCACCCAACTCGAAGGCGCGCCGCAAAAAGCTTGCGGATAGATCGATCTGGCGAACACCTGGCGCGAGCCGCTTCTGGACCTCGACCATCGCCTCGTCGGTGATCCGGATGGCGGTGCGCATGCAGGACAATTCGTCCGGCGTCTTCACCGCCTTCGCGGCGCTGACGATGGCCGCGGCATCGATGGGCGCACCGCCGCGGAACAACGACTTCGCGGCGCGCGACATGGCACCGGTGCACTCATCGACCGCGATCACCGCCTGCGCCGGAATCAACTCGGCCAGCAGTCGCGCGAAATCCTCGACGCCCTCGTCGAATTCGAGATACACCGGCCCGTGCAGATGGTCGGCGGGCAGATCCGACTCCGACGCGGCGCCCTCGCGGAAGGGCAGGAACAAATGCGGCCACTCATCCCCGGCGAGCACCACGGCCACCGGCCGCTCCACATAGGACAAGCCTGCATCACCGAGCGGCCAGCTGGTTCCGGTGGCATAGACCACCGCGCTGTTGCCCAGCAGTATCAGTGCATCGACGCCGCGTTCGGCCATCGCCGAGCGCAGCCGAGTCCCGGTCTCGCGGCGCATGCGGCCCAGGTCGGGCGTCTCGGGGATCAGCAGGCTACTGGTGCGCGCACCCGCGTGCGCGAACGTCGTCATCGGTCCCGCCCCTACAAGCCCAGGAACTTGGTGACGTTGCCGCTCACGATTTTCGCCGCATCCGCGGGCCCGACAGCATCGACGACGGCGGCCAGTGACTTCTCCGAATAGCCGTAAGTGCTTTCGTTGTGCGGGTAGTCGCTGGACCACATCACCTTGTCCACACCGATCTTGTCGATCAGCTGCAGACCGAGCGGGTCGACCATGAACGACGCGCTCATGTGATTGTCCCAGTAGTACCGCACGTCATGCTGCAACGGGCGGTTGAACATGTGCTGGTATGAGGCCACCAGGTGCTCGGCGTCCTGCAGGGCCCACGGGACCCAGGCGATGCCGCCCTCGAACCAACCGATCCGCAGGCCCGGGTGGTCGTCGAGTATGCCGCCAAAGATGTACTTGGAGAAGGTCTCCCGGAAGCCATCGATGTTGATCATCATTCCGACGACGACGCTGTTGAACTCGGTCGGGCTCTTCGGCGGCGTTTCCCCGATGTGGTGCGTAATCGGAAGACCGGCGGCCTCGATCTCGTCCCAGACCGGCCTCATGGAGGTGCTGGAGTAGTCGATCGGGTTACCGTCATCACCCTTGCCGGGATTCAGCGGCATCAGGAAGGTCTTGAGGCCCAACGACTTCAGTTCCTCCAGGGTCTTGCGCGTGCCCTGCGGGTCCCACCAGTTGATCAGCCCGGCGCCGTAGAAATGGCCGTTGGAGCGCTCCTGGAGTTCGGCGATGTACTCGTTGTAGATCCGGAACGCGAGCTCACGCAGATCCTTGTCCGGGTAGTGGAAGAGCGCCAAAATCGCGTTGGGGAAGGCCAACTCCTTGTCGACCCCGTCGTCGTGCAGCTCCTGGATGCGGGCGTCGATGTTGGTGCTCGCCGCCCCGGGCAAGTCGTCGTACTGCATCAGCACCGCGCTGAAGTCACCCGGCAGGAACGACTGTCCCTTGCGGCCGACCTGGTAGGCGCCATCCTCGTACCAGATTCGCGGCGCCTTGTCCTTGAGATCGTCCGGAAAGCGTTGGTAGAAGATGTCGTCCGCCAGAGAGATGTGATTGTCCGCGGAGAACACCACGGTTCCCGCCGGCAGGCCGATTTCCGCGCCAGAGGCGTGACCGCGCCGGTCCTTCGGGGCGCCGAAGCCTTCGGGTGGGTAAAGCGAAACGGTGCTTGTGTGAGTCGTCATCATTGACCCTCCATTCGGATCGGCATTTTCACAGTAGTGACCTGCGGGCTACCAGGTCACCGGAAGTTCGTAGACGCCGTAGGCGAGCCGGTCGTCCTTGAGGGGTACGTCCTCGACCGGGACGGCGAGTTCCAGCGTGGGCACGCGGCGCAACAGGGTGCGGTAGACGATCTGCAGCTCGGCGCGGGCGAGCTGCTGCCCCACGCACTGATGCCGGCCATAGCCGAAGGCGACGTTGCGGTCGGCCCCCGAGCGGTGCAGGTAGAGCCGATCGGGTTCGGCGAACGCGTGCGGATCCCAGTTGGCCGGGGCCAAGTCGATGATGATGCCTTCGCCGGCACGGATCGTCTCCCCGGCGATATGGATGTCCTCGAGCGCGACGCGGCGCTGGCCGTTCTGAATGATGCTGAGGTAGCGCAACAATTCCTCGACCGCGCTGGCGACGACCTTGGGATCCTCGGCATCGCGGATGACTGCCAGCTGGTCCGGGTTCACCAGCAGCGCTAGCACCCCGAGTCCGATCATGTTCGAGGTGGTCTCGTGCCCGGCGATCAGCAGACCGGTGCCCAGCTGGGCGGCCTCTTTCACGCTGAGCTCACCGGCTTTCACCCGCTCGGCAAGGTCGGAAACCGCGTCCTCAGCCGGGTTCTCCAACTTGGCCTCGACCAGCTGCGCAAGGTACTTGTGCAGGCTCATGGCGCCCTTGACGGTGTCTTCGCCCGTCGCATAACGCGCGAGGCCGACGTTGGCGTGGTGCTGGAACATGTCGGCGTCTTCGTACGGAACGCCGAGCAGCTGGCTGATCACCAGGGACGGGACGGGCAGCGCCAACGCGGTGACCAGGTCGGCGGGGCAGGGTCCGGCCAGCATCGCGTCGATGTGGTCGTCGGTGATCTGCTGAATGGTCGGACGCAACCCTTCAACCCGCTTGAACGTGAACGGTTTCGACAACATGCGCCGAAATCGGGTGTGCTCTTCCCCGTCGGCGGTGAAAACCGATCGCGGACGCTTGTGCACGGTGGACAACATGCCCGCATTCCAGTGCGGAAACCCGGGCAGCCGGTCGTCGACACTGACCCGCGAATCCGAGAACAGCTCCCGCACTTGCTCGTAGCCGGTGACGAGCCACGGTGTGCTGCCGTCCCAGATCCGGACTCGGGACAGCGGTCGCGCGTCGGCCAGCGCCATGACGCCCGGCGGCGGGGCGAAGGGGCAGCCCGCCTGCCTCGGCATCGGATAATCGGGGATTTCGGGGGCCACCTCGGCCGCAGAAGTGTTCGTCAGCGTCTCTGACATGTCATTCCTCGATGTGAATGGCCAGCGCGGGGCACGCCGCGGCGGCTCGCCGTGCGCCCTCGGCCTGTTCGGATGATGGATTGGGGTTGAGCAGAACGACGACACCGTCGTCGTCGCGCTGGTCGAACACCTCGGGGGCGTTCATCACGCAGTTTCCCGACGAAGCGCAGACGTCTTGGTCGACAGTCACTTTCATCTGCAGACCCTTCACTCGTACGGCGTCACGGGCGCCAGCCACAGGCCGACGATCGCGTCGATGAGACCGGATGCGGCGGCCCGCCAGGATCGCTGGGGGGGCGAGGCACCCCCGGCAAGCGCTCGTTCCCGATCGGCGCAAGTGTGCATCAACAGGTTGCGGGCCATGATGTTTCGTTCGAAATGCACTTCGGCCGGCAGGTTGGGCAGACAGCGGTTGATGCCCTCGACGACCTGAACCAGCGACGGTGAGCTAAGGGCGCCCTTGACGATGATGTTGTAGTACGCGGGATCGGTCATCGCCTGCGCCGCGAAACGCGCGTACCAGGTGGGGTTGCCGAGCACTTCGAGGTGATCGGTGAGCGGGCGCACCAGGCACGCCACCCAGTCCCTCATCTCGGTCGAACCACCCGATTCGCGTAGCTCGCTCACCATCTGCTCGCGCAGCCGCTCGACCGGCAAGCGGTGCTTCTGTTCGATCGCGCGCACCAGGTCGGCCTTGGTGCCGAAGTGGTAGCCCACGGCGGCGTTATTGCCCTGCCCGGCGGCCTCGCTCACCTGCCGATTCGATACCGCGAACATGCCGTGCTCGGCGTACAACCGCTCAGCCGCGACCAGGATCGCTTCCTGGGTGGAGCTGGCCCGCTCCGTGCGAACCGTCCGGCCGATGGTGGTCACCCGGTTAGTCAACCGCGGGCCGGCGATTAAGTCAAGCGATTGATTTAATTCGGGCCAGTTTAGTCCGGCGATCTCCACTTCGGTGCCACATAGCGGACAACGGGTGACAAAGGTCCCTCGCCCCTAGTCGCTCCGCTGGGTGACGATGGCTTCTTGCGCGGCGGCAACGTGGCGGTGTCAGAACGGTGAATCATTGCGGGGGTAGGGATGTTGTCAGCCAGCCGGGTCTCGGCGATCGAGGAATCGGCGTGGTTTCAGTCGAAGTGGGCTCCCTACCTGTTGACCGATGCGGATTTGCGCATCCGCGCGGTGAACCCGGCCTGCGAGCTCGTGTCGGGACACCCGCGGGAGGGCCTGCTCGGCCACCAGCTGTTCGACGTCTTCCCGGATAACCCGCGCGATCCGGAAGCGGACGGAGTCGCCAACGCTTCCGCGTCGCTGGAGTTGGTCCTTCGTCGCGGGATCCGGCATTGGCTGGGGGTGCAGCGGTATGACATTCCCGACTGGCGGAACCCGGGCGAGTTCGTCTACAAGGTTTGGACGCCGGTGAATTCCCCGATCAAAGAGGGCAAGAAGACCGTTGCCGTGCTGCAGCATGCCCAGGACATCACCCGCGTCGTGCCGCCGGCGCCCACCGACCGCGCGTATCCGAAACTGCTCGAGTTGAGGAGCGCTGCCGAGGTGCTGGGGCGCCAGTTCCCCGACCTTCCCCTCGAGGCTGTGCTCAGCGTGCTGGCGCATTCCCACAGCGTGATCATGGAAAGTGCTGGCGTGGAAGACCTTAAGCGCGCGGAGGCACTGGCCAAGCTACGGCTCGAAACCCACGCCGGACATCCCGCCGAAGGGCCATGACGTCACCCTCACTCACCCTTGCGCGACTCGTTGCGTGGGCGAATCACCTTCCCGGCGGATGTCCCCCCGTCTACCGGTAGCACGGCCCCGGTGACATAGCGGGACCGATCGGTGGCGAAGTACAGCGCCGCCTCGGCGACGTCCTCGGGAGTGCCCTCCCGCTTCAGTGGCCGGTCGTCCCGCATTCCCTGGCGAATCCGCGCTTCGAACCGCGCGAGCTCATCGGGGTCCACGTCGACCGCCGACGAAGCCAGGATCGGCGTAGGGATGCTGCCCGGGGCGATGGCGTTGACCCGAACTTCGTGGCGCGCCAACTCAATTGCCGCGGACTTGGTGAACTGGATGACCGCGGCTTTGGATGCCCGGTAGATCATCACCCCGCCGCCAGCCTGGATGCCGCCGATCGACGTCAGGTTGATGATCGATCCGCCCCCGGATTCGGCCATGTGCCGGGCGGCATCTCGGGTACCGGCCATCACTCCCAGGACGTTGACCCCCATCACCCGGTGGAAATCGGTCAGGTCGTCGTCGAGCAGAGGGCGCAGCGGGCTCGAGATGCCGGCGTTGTTCACCATGACGTGCAGACCGCCGAATTTCTCGACGGCGGTGGCGATCAGCGCCCCGACCTGTTCGGGATCGGAGACGTCCGTGCGCCGAAACGCGGCGCCGGCGCCCAACGCTGCGGCCAGCTCCTCTCCCCGGTCGGTCTCGATGTCGGCGATGACGACTCGCGACCCCTCGGCCACGAACCGTTCCACTATTCCGCGACCGATGCCGGACGCACCGCCGGTGACGATGGCAACCTTGCCATCCAATTCGTTGACCACCCGATGAGTTAATCGGCGGCGAGCGCGTTAAGTCAAGCAATTGATTTAAGCGGCCCGTGCGGGCCGGTACGGCCTTAGGGGTTCCCCTCGTCCCGCGCACGCGCCATGCTGAGGGGCCAGTGCATCGGGAAACTCGGGAGGTTTGCACATGAAGGTTCTGGTCGTCGGCGGCAGCGGACTCATCGGATCGCAGGTCGTCGCCCAGCTCAACGAGCTGGGACACGAGGCCGTCCCCGCCTCGCCGAGTTCGGGGGTCAACACCATCACCGGCGAAGGCCTCGCCGAGGCTCTCGCCGGTGTCCACACGGTGGTGGACGTCTCCAACTCGCCATCCTGGGCCGACGACGATGTCCTGAACTTCTTCACCACCTCCACCCGCAACCTCCTCGAGGCGGAGCGAGCCGCGGGAACGCAGCACCACGTCGCACTCTCGATCGTGGGAGCCGACCGGACGGCCGAAAGTGGTTACATGCGGGCAAAAGTTGCCCAGGAAAAGGAGATCGTGGAATCGGGATCTCCGTATTCGATCGTCCGGGCGACCCAATTCTTCGAATTCGTTGAGGGCATTGCCGATTCGATGGCGGACGGCGACACGGTTCGCGCACCGCACGGGGCGTTCCAGCCCATCGCCGCCGCGGATGTCGCCACGGCCGTGACCCGCGCGGCGAGCGGCGACCCGGTCAATGGGGTGATCAATATCGCCGGCCCCGAGAAGCAGGGCATGGACGACTTCATCCGGACTCGGTTCGCCGCAACCGGCGATGACCGCCAGGTGATCACCGACAATGACGCCCGCTATTACGGTGCGGTGCTCGACGACCGCAGCATCGTCCCCATCGACGGCGAAGACGTGGTCGTCTACCCCACCACATTCAGCGCCTGGATGGCCTCCAGCGCGGCGGGCGAGACCCGCTAGGAAAACAGCACTTCGAAATTGCCGTGAGGGCGGTGATTCGTCATCGACCGCACGGCCCTGGCGGCAATCTCGACATCCACTACGTAGGTGGTTGCGCTGAGCCCCGCGGCCGAGCACGGTGTAAGACGCCGGAGATCTATGACGACGAGGAGCGATCAATGCCTGTGCAACCCAGACCCGGCGCCCCCGTCGACAAATCGGTCCTCACCAGACGCGGATTCATGGCCGCCGGCATCGCGGGCGGATTCGCGTTGGCGGCGTGCAGTCAGTCCAAGCCCGCGCTATCGGGCAACGCCCAGATGTCCGCGGCCATCGCCGCGGCCGAGGCCGCCCGGCCGCATAGTGGCCGCACCGTCACCGCCAGCCTGACCGTCCAGCAGGTCCAGGTCGACCTGGGTGGACCGGTCGTCCGCACCCTGGCCTACGGAAACACGATCCCGGGCTCGCCGATCCGCGCCAGGATCGGCGATGAACTAGTCGTGACGGTGAGCAACCGGCTCGACCATCCGACTTCGGTGCACTGGCACGGCATCGCGCTGCGCAACGACATGGACGGTGCCGCCCCCGCCACCCCGAACATTCCTGCCGGCCAGGACTTCACCTACCGGTTCTCGGTCCCGAATTCGGGCACCTACTGGGCCCATCCGCACACCGGTCTGGACGCCGACATGGGCCTATACCTACCGGTAATCGTAGACGACCCCACCGAGGGTAACTACGACGCCGAATGGATTGTGGTCCTTGATGATTGGACCGATGGTGTCGGAAAGTCACCTCAGCAGCTCTACACCGAGCTGACCAACCCGAACAAGCCCGCCCCCTCAAGCGCCCCCGAGACCACGTCGACAACGCCGCCGACCACCACGACAACAACGACAGCCAGTGAGACCTCGACGACCTCGTCCACCAGCGAAACCTCGACGACGTCGACCAGCCCCACCA
This sequence comes from Mycobacterium sp. 852002-51613_SCH5001154, assembly GCF_001667425.1. Lineage (NCBI taxonomy): Bacteria > Bacillati > Actinomycetota > Actinomycetes > Mycobacteriales > Mycobacteriaceae > Mycobacterium > Mycobacterium sp. 852002-51613_SCH5001154. The sequence goes on from NZ_LZII01000054.1 coordinate 27,290, forward strand.
CGTCGACCAGTCCGACCACCCCGGCAGCCGGGAGCGTCGGTAGAAGTGATCTGCTCGGGGGCGACGCCGGAGACATCGCTTACCCCTACTATCTGGTCAACGGCCGAGTTCCCGCCGCTCCCATGACCTTCAGCGCGAAGCCCGGCCAGCGTATCCGGATCCGTTTCATCAACACCGGTTCCGACACCACGTTCCGTGTGGCGCTGGGCGGTCATTCGATGACCGTCACCCATACCGACGGCTACCCGGTGGTGCCGGCCCAAGTCGACGCCCTGCTCATCGGCATGGCGGAGCGCTACGACGTCATCGTGACGGCGGCCGACGGCGTTTTTCCGCTGGTCGCACTCGCCGAAGGAAAGAATGCCGTGGGGCGGGCGCTGTTGTCGACCGGAGCGGGCAGCCCACCCGATCCGGGGTTTCAACCGCCCGAACTCAACCGGCGGGTGGGCACGGTGGAAATGTTCACGGCGACAACGCCCGTCAATCTGGGCCGGCCCCAGTCCGGACTCGACCTACCGGTCGTGCTGGGCGGCAACATGACCCAATACAACTGGACGATCAACGGAAAGCCCTACAGCGCCACGGAGCCGTTGCACATCCGAGAGGGGGAACGGCCCACCCTCACGTTCGACAACGCCACGATGATGTATCACCCGATGCACCTGCACGGCCACACGTTCCAACTGATCAAGCCCGACGGCAGCCCCGGCGCGCGCAAGGACACCCTCATGGTGCTGCCCAAGCAGAAGTTGCTCGCCGTGCTGGTGGCCGACAATCCCGGCGTGTGGATGTTGCACTGCCACAACACCTATCACCAAGAGGCCGGCATGCAGACCCGCCTGGAGTACGTCTTCTAGACCTAGGCGGCGGCGAAGAAGTCGAGCAGCAGCTGGTTCACCGTCGTTGGCTGCTCGATCTGCGGGCAGTGGCCGGCCTTGTCGACCACGACCGAACGGGCGCCGTCGATCTCCTTGGCGATCTGCGCGGCCCAGCCGGCCGGAAGGAGCTTGTCGTGTCCACCCTCGACGACCAGCGTCGGCGCGGTGATGCGCTCGTAGGCTCGAGCGCTCGAGGGTGTGCCGGACGGCGTGGCCCCCGGGCGACGAAACCGGGCCGCGGCGACGGCCTCCCACGCCCCCGGCGCGGTGCTCGACTCAAAGCGGCGCCGCACGTAATCGTCGTCGGCGGGATAGCCCGGGTCGTGGAACAGGGCCTCGACGATGCGCCGCATGCCGGGCAACGTTGCGTCGTATTGCTGTAGCGCCTCGAAGTGCTGATTCTGTTGAATTTCGCCGCCCCCGCAGATGATCGTCAGGGTGCGGACGGGCAGCAGGGGTGCGTCCGAGGTGGCGTCGGTCAGCAAGTTGATGGCGCCCATCGAGTTGCCCACGAAGTGCGCCGAGGCGATGCCGAGCAGCTCGCAGAACCGCGCCACGTGCCGGATCCGCATCCCGCGTCCGTCAACGAAGTCGATGACCTTTGCCGACTCTCCGAAGCCTAGCTGGTCCGGCGCCAGCACTCGGTATCGCGCGGCGAGGGCGGCGATGTTGCGTTCCCAGCCGAGTTCGGCGCCGGCACCGAACTCACCGCCGTGCAGCAGCACCACCGGGTCGCCGTCGCCCGCTTCCAGATAGCTGGTGGCCAGCCCGTCGACCGTCGTGGTTCTGCGCTGGATCTGCATCACTTGATCGCTATCGGATTCACCGGTGAGCCGACGGCCCCAACGAATCTCAGGGGCGGCGCGACGAGCTGGAACTCGTAGACCCCGTCCTCGGCGCAGTCGGCCGCCAGCGCGGAAAGGTCCCAGTACTCGCCGAGCATCATTCCCATGTCGCGCAGCGTCAGCAGGTGGAAGGGCAGAAACACTCCGTCGACACCGGACACCGGGTCTTCGACCTGCAGGTTGTCGGAGGCCACGGCGGCGACCTCGTGATCGTGTAGCCACGAGGCGCACCGCCAGTCCAATCCCGAGTACGGCTCGGTCTTGTCGCCGGTCATGAGAAACCTTGTCCACCAACCGGTTCGGATGAGCACGATGTCGCCGCGTTCGATCGTTACACGCTGCGCGCGAACGACGTCGTCCAGTTCCTCGGGGCTGATCGGGTTTCCGTGTTCGAGGAACACCTCGGCGCCCCGGTGGCGGACCAGGTCCAGCAGCACGCCACGCGAGGTGATGCCCTTGCCGTCGACCTTCTCGATTCCAAGGTGAAAGGCCCCCAGGCTGGTGACCGAACTCGCCGAGAAACCGTTGTAGAGCTTGTCTTCGTAGTACACGTGCGACAGCGCGTCCCACTGGGTGGCGGCCTGAAGCGGCATGATGATCATGTCGTCGTTGAAGCGGAACAGGTTGTCGACGAAGTACGGGCCCATCTGCGCCGCCGTCGGATTCCGCCCCCAACCCGGTCCGTACTGCGGGAGTGAGTTGACATCGCCGCCGTCCACCGTCATGACGTGTATCGGATTGTGCCGGAAACCGAAGGCGCCCTGCGGGCCTGACGAACCGAAATCCACTCCGAGCGGGAACACCTTGCCGTGCCGGACCAGGCCGGCGGCCTGGGCAACCTTGTCCGCGGTGATGAAGTTCAGCGTGCCCAGCTCGTCGTCAGCGCCCCACCGCCCCCAGTTGGAGACTTCGCGAGCGGCCCGGCGGAAGTCGGTCACGCTGGCCACGGCGCTCCCTCCTCCAGTTCTCTGGCGATGGCGGCACCCACGTTCCCGCCGTCGACCCACAACACCTGGCCCGAAATATAGCTGGCGGCATTGCTATTCAGGAAGAGCAGGGCCGAGGCTTGTTCGGCGGGCCCGGACACCCGCCCCAGGGGTTTGGGGATGTCGTCGAGGAAGGCCTGCCCGTACGCGCCGCGAAGCTGGTCGAGGATCGGGGTTTCGGTGACCCCGGGACCGGTGCAGTTGATGCGGATTCCCCGCCCGCCGAGGACCGTGGCGCTTCGCATCGTGTAGAGGATGATCGCTTCCTTGGAGAACTGATAGCCGCGGCCGGCGAGCGCGTCGGGGTGGGCGTGGCACCAGTCGATGCCTTCCCGCATGGTCGCGGTGTTCAGTAGCGGCGCCACCGACCGGAGATGGTCGCGGTATGCCGCCGCCGCGAGTGACGAGACGCTCACGATGGAAGACCCCGCCGGCATCCTCGGAATCAGCGCCTCGGTGATGTGCCGCAGCCCAAGGAAGTTGATGGTGACGACCAGTGGCGGATTGCCGATGCCCGACGAGACACCGGCGACGTTGAAGAGCGCGTCGACGCGCCCGTCGACGGCGGCGACCGCGGCATCGATCGATCCTTGCTCAGCGAGGTCGACCTCGTGAAAGTCGTTGATTTCGAAGGCGGGCGGCCGCTTGTCCAGACCGACGACTTCGGCCCCCAACTCCGTGAGCTGGCGCACCACATGTTCGCCGATGCCCGAGGCGCAGCCGGTCACCAGCGCCCGGCAGCCGTCATAGCGCCACAGCTCGTCGATTCGTCCCAAGACTCAACCGGCTTTCGGTGTCACTTGCCTTGCTGTTCTTTCAACCGCTGGGCCGCCTGGACGCGGCCCTCATTGATCTCCGCCATGGCTTCGGGGATCTCGCTGGCGGTGAACTTACCGCCCCGGCCGGTCGGCAGGCCACCGAACGAATAGTGCTCGTCGAAGTGCGGCGCGGTCGATGCCGGCCGCCGCGCCTCGACCTTCTCGATGACGGGCTCCAACCGCTTGGCCTTTTCGGCCGTTGCTTTCGCGTCGCGCTCGATGAACTCGGGCAGCACTTCGGAGCCCATCAGCTCGATGGATTCCATGGTGCCCTCGTGGCTTCGCGGGTTGAGCAGCAGGATGATCTCGTCCACGCCGCTTTCCTCGTAACCGCGCAGGAACTCCCGCACCGTGGCCGGAGAACCGATCGCGCCCCGGCCGGGGCCGTAAGCCAGCGTCGGATCCTTCTCGACCTCTTCGAGATACCGCTGCCAAACCCCGGTCCGCCCGGGAGTGTGTACGCCCGTCATGTAGTAGTGCATGATGCCGAACGAGAAGAAGCCGCCGCCCTGACCGAGCCGTTGCAGCGCCTGCTCGTCGGACTTGGCGACCATCATCGACAGGTCGCCGCCGATGGCCAGAATGTTCGGATTGATCCGCGGTGTAACGGGCACGCCGTTCTCTTCGAACTCCTTGTAGTAACCGTTCACCCGTTCGGTCAGCGGTCCGGGTCCGGTGTAGGCGAAACTCAATGCACCAATGGCCTTTTGGGCAGCCATCTGCACGCTCGCCGGGCGCGTGCAGGCGACCCAGACCGGCGGGTGCGGCTTTTGCAGCGGCTTGGGGACGACGTTGCGTGCCGGCATCTGGACGTGCTCACCGTTGAAGCCCGCGAAGGGTTCCTCGATCATGCAGCGGATCGAGACCTCGAGCGCCTCCTCCCACTGGGCCCGTTTGTCGGCCGGATCGATGTTGAATCCACCGAGCTCACCGACGGAGGACGACTCCCCGGTGCCGAATTCCACGCGGCCGTTGGAGAGCAGGTCGAGGGTGGCGATGCGTTCGGCGACCCGGGCCGGGTGATTGACCACGGGTGGCAGATGCATGATGCCAAACCCCAACCGGATGTTCTTGGTCCGCTGACTGGCCGCGGCCAGGAAGATTTCCGGTGCCGTCGAGTGGCAGTACTCCTCGAGGAAGTGGTGCTCGGTCAGCCAGACGGTGGAGAATCCTGCCTTGTCGGCGGCCTCGACCTCGTCGAGGCAGTCTTGCATCATGACGTGCTCGTCGTCGGGCGCCCAGGGCCGCGGTAGGGCGAACTCGTAGAACAGCGATATTTTCATTGCTACCTCCTATGAGAATTAAGGGTTCGGTTGGCGGCTTGTGCGGCAAGGTGATTCGCCGCGACGAAGCCGAAGGTCATCGCGGGGCCGATCGTCGCCCCCGCGCCGGCATAGCTGCGTCCCATCACCGGCGCGGACGTGTTGCCCACCGCGTACAGCCCCGGCACCACGGTGTCGTCGTCCCGCAGCACCCGCGCGTATTCGTCGGTACGCAGGCCGCCGGATGTCCCGAGGTCGCCCAGGACGATCCGGAATGCGTAGTACGGCGGATCGCCCAGCGGGTACAGGTTCGGGTTGGGCAGGGTCGGATCACCGTAGTAGTTGTCGTAGACGCTGTCGCCGCGGTTGAAGTCGTCGTCGTGGCCCTTGCGGGCGAGTTCATTGAAGCGCCTGGCGGTTTCGGACAGATTCTGCGCGGGAACGCCGATCCTGTCCGCCATCTCCTCCCACGTCATCGCCGCCTTGACCACGCCCGATTCCAGCCAAGCCGAAGGGACCTTGCGGCCGGTGGGGACCGGCGCGCCCGGGATTTTCGGTATCGGCAGATGGCCGCCGATGACATAGCGATTCCACGACCTGTGGTCGGTGAGCAGCCAACAGGGGATGTGGGTAACTCCGGATTTGTGGCCGTCGATCATGGCGTGACCGAAGTCCATGTAGGGCGCGGCCTCGTTGATGAAGCGCGTGCCGTTGCCGTTGACGATGAACTGCGCAGGCATCATGCGTTCGTTGAGCATGAATTGCATGCGACCGTCCGGCCATTGGATGGCGGGGAACCACCACGCCTCGTCGAGCAACTCGGTTGCGGCGCCGACCTTTTGCGCCGCCCGGATGCCGTCGCCCATGGCGGCGGGGTTGCCGAAGCTCCAGTCCTGATCCACTACGGGTAGTAGTTCCTTGCGCCACGCGAGGTCGTGGTCGAAGCCACCGGACGCCAGGATGACCCCGAGGTGCGCCCCGATCCGCTGCGTTTCACCACCCCTTTCCAATGACACGCCGGTAACGGTCCCGTCCGCGTCGGTGAGCAACTCGGTCATCGGCGAGTCCAGCCACAGCGGGATGCCGCGTTCACGCATGGTCAGCCGCAGGCGCGCGGCCAATGACTGTCCGATCGCCGCCATCCGTTCGCCGAACAGCCGCGCCCGAACCATCCGCGAAATCAGCTTGAGGAGCACGCCTTTGCCGGCCCACGATTGCCGGATGCGGTAGAAGGTCCGAAGTTCTTTGGGCCCCAGCCAGATTCCCTTGGGGGCCAGCGCCAAGGGCTGCAGAAGCTTGTGCTCGTCGGGCCCCAGTTTCCGCAGGTCGATGGGCGGCACGTTGATCGTGCTGCCGAGTTCGGATCCGCCGGGCAGTTCCGGGTAGTAGTCGGCGTAACCGGGTTTCCAGACGAATTCACACCACCCGGAGAGCCGTTCGAGGAATTCGAGCATTTTCGGCGCGGATTCGACGTACTGCCGTATCCGGGCCTCGCTGACGAATCCTTCGGTGATCCGTTGCAGGTATTCGACGACGCCCTCGGGTGAGGGCACGTAGCCCTCCCTGCGCTGCGCGGGCGCGCCCGGCACCCAGATGCCGCCCCCGGACAGCGCGGTGGATCCGCCGAAGAACGACGACTTCTCCACGACCAGCGCGTCCAGGCCCGCGGCTTGGGCGGTCAGGGCGGCGGTCATGCCGCCGCCGCCCGACCCGACGACGAGTACGTCGACGACGTGGTCGAACCCGTCCTCCCCGCCCGTCATTTCAGCACTGCCGTTCTGATGGCGAACCCGGCGATCAGTTCGGCGGCCGGCTTGTAGTAGCGCCCCACGGTTTCGTACGGCCCGGCGCTCGCCAGCGCCGAGAATGCGGCGATCCAGGTTCTGATTTCCTGGGCGGAGCCCCCACCCTCGTGCGCGACGAACGAGTTCGACCACTGGTCGAGTTCGGCGAGCCAGCCGCCGTCGATGATCTCGAGGAATCGCTGGTCCCACACCGGGTTCAGTGCCTGCAGCTCGTCCTCGCCTGCGGCGAAGCGCTTGGCCGCATCGATCACGGCCGCCTGCCGGGCCTGGCGCTGCTCGGGCGTCATCGGCCGGCCGTGCACGATGCGCTCCAGTACCGGCGGCGGTGCGGTCGCCAATGTCGGTACCGGCGGGCTGTGGGAAAGCCCACCGGATCCCAGCACCAGGACCCGCTTGTCGAGTGTGGTCAGATAGGTGCCGACGGCCGCACCGAGCGCCCGGCAACGATGCAATGGCCCCAGTGGGACGCCGATCGCGTTGATGAAGATCGGTATCACCGGGCGTGAGGTGGCCTCGCCAAACAACTTCTCGAGGGGCTGAACGGTTCCATGATCCACGTCCATGCAGGCCGAAACCGCGACGTCGACCCCCGCGTCGAGGACGGCTTTCGCGCACTCGGTGGCCAGCCTTTCCGGAACGTCGAGCGGGCCCGCATGGGTGCCGTAATCACCAACTCCGTTGGCGCCCGTGCCGATACAGAAGGGCGGCATCATCTTGTAGAAGAACCCGTTGTAGTGGTCCGGGGAGAAGGTGACGACCAGTTCGGGGTCGTAGTCGGCGACGAATTGTCGCGCGCCGGCGATCGCGCCTTCGATGTCGTCAAGCAGGTCCTGCGACGGCCCCGGAAGATTCAGGAGCGGGCTGTGCGACATACAGCACAGAGCCAGTGCCACTTTGCGGATCACCCCCTCGCGGCGTGAGTGTGAGTGCATCGATGAGCGCGGCGCTCAGGTCGGGGGCGCGCTGCGCGATGCACGCACCGGCGATGCACCGATCGGGACGCAGGAACAACACCGATTCCTCGTGGGTGTCGAACCAGGATTTGACCGCACCGTCGCGGTCGCCCACGACGACGACGTCGGGATCGTCGTGGCCGGTCCAGTGCAGTTGGGTCAGTGGCCGCAACGCAATGAATCGGGCGCCCAGGGCTTTCCAGTTCGCGAAGGCGGCGTCACCGAGAATGTACCGGGGGTTGTTGTTCCAGCAGAGCACCGCGAACCAGTCGCCGAGCACGTCGTCCAGCAGCACGTTCTGCCGATCCCGGGTGTCGACCCGGGGCTGGATGAACAGCGTGCCCACCGCTGAATCCGCCCGGCCGGTGCCGGGTTCGTGAACGACGGCCCCCTGTTCGTAGCGCGGCATCGGCTTGAACCGCATCTCCAGGACATACCGCTTGAGCGACGGCACAATTGACGCCGACCGCACCAAAAGGTTTCGCGCGCCGGCCACCCGGCGGTTGGTGGGCGAAATCACTCGCCCCACCATGGTGGAAAGGTCGATCATGGCCCGCGCGTGCTTGCGGCGCTCCATGTCATAGGTGTCCAGCAAGTGCTCGCCGGCACGCCCGCTCACGACCGCGGCGAGCTTCCAACCCAGATTGGCCGCGTCGCGGATGCCGCTGTTGTAACCCTGGCCCTGCCAGACGGGCATCAGGTGCGCGGCGTCCCCGGCCAGCAACAGCCGGCCCTTGCGGAACGCGCCGGCGATCCGCGAGTGATGGGTGTAGACCCGGCGCCGGATCACGTCGACGCGGTCCGGGTGCGGCACCATCCGGGCCAGCATCCGCGTCAGGAACGCCGGATCCTCAGCCTGCTCGTCGGTCTCGTCGGCGTGAATCATGAACTCGAAGCGGCGAATTCCGTGCGCGATCGAGATCGAGGCATAGGGCCGTTCCGGGTCGGCGCCGACCTCGCTGTTGGGGTGACCGAGCGGGTCGTTGGCGATGTCGACCACCAGCCAGCGGGTCGACGAAGTTGTCCCGTCGAAAGATACGCCCATCATGCGGCGGGTCATACTGCGACCGCCGTCGCATCCCACCACGTAACGCGCTCGGAGGCTGGACGTTTCATGGTCGCGCTCGCCCCCGAGTTCGACGGTCACCCCGTCGGCGTCGTCCTGACACGCCACCATCGGTCGTCCCCACCGCACCTCGACGTGCCCGAATCGTTCCAGCCCGGCCAGCAATTCGGCGTCGACGAGCGGTTGCACGAAACCGTTGCGCTTCGGCCACCCGAACCGCGCATCGGGCGGCGCCATTTCGGCGAGCACCCGCCGCCTCGCGTCGACGAACCGCAGGATCTGGTTGGGCACCGTATGCGGCACGATGCGATCGGCCAGCCCGATCGACTGGAAGGTCCGCAGCGCCTCGTCGTCGAGCCCCACCCCGCGCGGATAGTCGATCAGCGTGTCGCGTTCGTCGACCACCACGGTCCGGATGCCCCGCAGCCCAAGGATATTGGCCAAAGTCAGGCCGACCGGGCCGGCGCCGACCACGACGACGTCGGTCTCGATTCCTGCCGGCTGGCGCCCCGCGTCGACCATCACCGCCCCAACAGGAAGTCGAGATGCAGCCGATTGAAAGTCTTGGGGTCCTCGTACTGCGGCCAGTGCCCGCAGCCGGGCATCACCTCGAAGCGGGCGTTGGGAATCATCGACGCGATGCGGCGGCCCTCGGTCACGTCCGCGGTGGGGTCGTCGCTGGTCCACAACACCAGCGTCGGCGCGGTGATCGCACCGTATTCGTCCGGGCCGATGATGTTGCGCGCCCGAATCTCGGGGTCCTGCAGGGCCATGATGTCGCGCATGGCGTCGACGAATCCCGGTTGGCGATAGACGCGTTGGCGGCTGGCGACGAGGTCGTCGTAGCCCTTGGACTTGTCGGCCATCAACCACTTGATCCGCGCTTGCACCGTTTCCCACGTCGGGTCTTCCGCGGCCGCCATGGATAGCGTGATGATGCGCTTCATCACCACCGGGTCGGCTTGGGAGCCGCCGGCGGTATTGAGGACGAGGCGGTCGACCACGTCGGGATGGTCGATGGCGGCGCGGGTGGCCACCCAACCGCCCAGCGATTCACCGCTGATGCTGGCGCGATTGACGCCGATGGTGCGCAGGACGGCCATCAGGTGCTCCACATAGTGGTGGACCTCCAGCGGGTGGCCCGGTTTGCTGGTGTAGCCGTGGCCCAGCATGTCTATCGACCAGGTCCAGAAGTGCTCGGCGTGCGCCCCCAGGTTGCGGACGTAGGCCTCGGCGTGGCCACCGGATCCGTGCAACAGCATCAGCACCGGCTTGCCGGGGTCGCCGGCCCGCAGGTAGCGGGTCCGCACACCCCCGGCGTCGAGGTAGCCCTGCTCAAACGCGACGCCCTGGAGATCGCTCCAGATGCTTTCGAACTCCGCCACGGTTCCTCTCTGGCCTTCAGATCGTGGAAATCGTATTCTCGTTCTTGACGAACTTGGTGTGCTAATATCGCACACTAGCGTGCGTTATTAATAGAGCTTCGCTCTCGCAAGGAGGTCTGTCAAGGCTGTGGCAGGTTCGGTGACAGGTTCACAAACGCTGGCCCGGGGGCTGACCGCGCTGCAGGTGGTGGCGGATGCCCCAGGTGGGCTTACCGTGCAACAGCTCGCCGAACAGGTCGGGGTGCATCGCACCATCGCCTATCGACTGCTTTCAACGCTGGCCGAATTCCGATTGGTGGCCAAGGGAGAGGACGGGCGCTACCGGCCGGCTTCCGGGCTCGCCGTTCTCGGCGCTTCGTTCGACCGCAACGTGCGCCAGGTCAGCCTGCCGACCCTGCGCGCGCTGGCCGACGAGCTGGGCACCACGGTGTCGTTGCTCATGGCCGAGGGGGACCAGCAGGTGGCGATCGCGGTCATCGTGCCGAGCCATGTTGCCTACCAACTGTCCTTCCACGAAGGAAGTCGATATCCGCTCGAACGGGGTGCGGCCGGAATCGCCTTGCTCGCGAGCATGCCGCCGCGTCCCGGGGAACGCGACCTGGTCACCCGCGCTCGCGAGAGCGGCTGGGTGAGCACCTACGGGGAGATCGAGCCGAACACCTACGGCCTGGCCGTGGCGGTGCGCCGCCACCCGCCCTCCCCGCCCACGTGCATCAACCTCATCTCCCACCGAGAAGACGTCGTGATGCGTGGAAAAGATGCGGTCATCAAAGCCGCGAAGCAGTTGTCCGAGCTGCTGGGCTGAAGGGATAACGATCAATGTCGTGGGACATGCAAGTCGACGTCGTCGTGCTCGGCAGTGGTGGCGCCGGGCTTACCGCCGCCCTCACCGCGGCCGCATCCGGCGCCTCGGCGGAGGTCTTCGAGAAGGCGCCGACCGTCGGGGGGACCACCGCGGTGTCGGGTGGCGTCGTCTGGATCCCGGCCCATAACCGTTCGCCCGACGGCGAATTGACGACCGCCGACGCGTTGCGATACCTGCGCGCGCAGTCCCTGGGCTCGATGGACGACGAGTCGGTCGAGACATTCGTGCGCACCGGCCCGGCGATGCTCGACTTCGTCGAGGCGCACAGCGGTTTGCGCTTCGAGATCGCCACCGGCTTCCCCGACTATCGGCCCGAATTGCCGGGAGGGCAACCGGCCGGCGGCCGTTCACTGAGTGCCGCTCCCTTCGATCTGGCGCAGTTGGGCGAGTGGGCCACTCGGATCACGTCGTTTCCCGCCGACTGGTCCAACGTCGGATTCGATGCCGAGACCAGGGCCCGTCTGCACGCGGCGATCGATGAAAGAACGAGCCACCTGTGCGTTGCAGGCACCGCCCTGATCGCCGGGCTCCTCAAGGGACTGCTGGACGCCGGCGTCACCCCACACACCAACGCGCGGGCCGAACGACTCATCGCCGAGGACGGAGAAATCACCGGGGTGCGAATCGGCCTGCAGGGACGCAGCATCGACGTTCGCGCCCGAAACGGCGTCATCCTCGGCACCGGCGGCTTCGAGTGGGATCCCGCTCTGGCGCAAGCCTTTCTGCGCGGCCCGATGCACGGCGCGGTCTCGCCGCCCAATAACACCGGCGACGGCCTGCGCATGGCGATGGCACAGGGCGCGGACCTGGCGAACATGGGCGAGGCCTGGTGGGTGCCGATCGTCCAAATCCCCGACGACACCATCGAGGGCAAGCCACGCAGCCGCAGTGTACGGCTGGAACGGACGCGGCCAAGGAGCATCATCGTCAATTCGGCGGGCCGTCGATTCGTCAACGAGGCCTGCGACTACAACTCGATGGCCGGTGCGTTCCACTACCTCGATCCACGCGGCGGGTACGTCAACGACCGCGGGTGGATGGTGTTCGATTCAATTCACCTGCAGCGCTACGGGTTCCTGGGCATCGAACCGGGACAGCCCGTTCCGGACTGGTTCTGTGAGTCGGCGGACCTCGCCGAGTTGGCGGGCAAGACCGGCATCGAGGCGGACGGCCTGATCCGCACCGTCGAGGCCTGGAACCGCCACGTGGCCGCCGGCGCCGATCCCGACTTCGGGCGCGGCTCCAGCGCGTACGACGGCTACTGGGGCGACGACAGTGCGACCACACCGGCCGGCAAAACCCTCGGCCCGATCGACACCGCCCCCTTCTACGCGGTGCCGGTGCGCATCGGCGCGATGGGCACCAAGGGCGGCCCCCGGACCGATCGCGACGGCCGCGTGTTGCATGTGGGCGGTGAGCCCATCCCGGGTCTTTACGCCGCCGGCAACGCGATGGGCGGTGTGACCGGACGCGCTTACGGCGGTGCCGGCGGAACGTTGGGTCCCGCAATGGTGTTCGGTTACCGCGCCGGGTATGCGGCCGCCACCGGAAAGTCCGTCGACCTGAAGTAGCGAGCCGCGCACCACCTTGGGCATCGAGCGTGGCCGATTACTTGCGGTTGCCGTCGCCCAATCAGCCTATTTCGCGATCGGCACCTCGACGCAGATGTGAGTTCCGACCGGGACATCGAGGAAGACGAAATCTCCCCCGGCGGCGTCCACACGCGCCCGGTGCGACGCCAATCCGATGTGTCCCTCACCGAGGCGGCGGGCCACGGTCCCGACGTCGAATCCCACGCCATCATCGACCACGTTCAGGACGCACCTGTCGTCGGTAATTCCAAGCATGACCGAAGTGCTGCGAGCCCGGGAATGTTGCACGACATTGGACAGCAATTCGCGCACCACACCGAACACGATCGGGTCGATCGCATTGCGAATCGGGTAATCGATGTCGGTGGAGATCTCGATGCCCGAACGCTGGGCGGCGAAGACGGCCAGCTGCTGCACCGCGGCCGCGAGGCCGACCTGCTCGAGGACGGCGGGATGCAACTCGAAAGTCGCCTGCCGCAGGCGTTCCGACGCCATCTGAAGACCGGTGAGCGCCCGTCCGACACGATCATCGCCGGGCAGTTCCGCGCCCAACTCGACGAGTTCTTGGCGCACCGCCAAGATGTCCTGCAGCGGCCCATCGTGAATGGATTCCGAGATCCGCCGCTGCTCGACGTCGGACGCGGTCATCGTTTGAGCGAGCAACTCCTCACGCAGTGTGCTCAGGCCCGCGACTGATCGCACGTGTCGCTCCTCGATCCGGACGACGACGAGTGCCGTGGCGCACAGAAACCCGTAGAGCCCGAGCAGAAATACCGAGCTCGGCCAGTGCCCCGGACTCATCAGCACCCTGTCGTGGATGCCGGCGATGGCGAAGCCGACGAGCGTGAAGGTGAGCACCACCGCCGCACGCCGCGACGACACATCCACGCCCACCAGAACCGGCAGCAGCACCATGATCAGCAGCGGCAGGATCCCGAGGGCGGACAGCAATTGAAAGCCCGTCAACGCGACCACGTCGAGGATGGTGAAAGCAAACGGCTCCAGCCGGCCGACCCCGGCCGGGCCGCCCAACCCGACCCATCGGCGCACGGGGGTGAATGCCAGCACGAACGCGCAGAGCGCAACGAATGCGTACGCGACGACGAGGGCGCTTTGCTGCGGCCATTCCCACCGCGGGGTGTCGACGACCATGGCGGCAACCATGAGGCCCACCACACAGATCCGGAGCACCGAAACGATTCGATACGAGCGCAACTGGTGCACGCTGCGCACCCGGTCCAGTTCTGTGTCGCTGCCTTCGGTCATCCGATCACCGTAGTAATCCGCCTCGGCCCCGCCGAAGCAAACCGGCAGATTCCCCATCAGATTGCCCGGAAATTGAGAACGGCGCTCTTGAGCAGACCGCTACACTCATCGCCATGGCCGGGCCAGCAACGCCAGAAAAGGTGCGGGTGGTTGTCGGCGACGACCACCCGCTCTTTCGCGAAGGCGTGGTGCGTGCGCTCTCGTCGAGCGGTTCGGTGCATGTCGTCGGCGAGGCGGAGGACGGCTCGGCGGCGCTGGAATTGATCAAGGAGCACCTGCCCGACATCGCTCTGCTCGACTACCGAATGCCCGGCATGGACGGTGGCCAGGTGGCGGCGGCGGTGCGGAGCCAGGAGTTGCCGACCCGCGTGCTGCTGATCTCGGCGCACGACGAGCCCGCCATCGTGTACCAGGCGCTGCAGCAGGGCGCAGCCGGATTCGTGCTCAAGGACTCGACCCGCAGCGAAATCGTCAAGGCCGTGCTCGACTGCGCGCAGGGCCGCGACGTGGTGGCACCGGCTTTGGTGGGAGGCCTTACCGCGGAGATCCGTCACCGGGCGGAGCCGACGGGTCCGGTACTCAGTGCGCGAGAACGCGAGGTGCTCAACCGGATTGCGCGTGGTCAGAGCATCCCGGTGATCGCGGGTGAGCTGTACGTGGCTCCGTCGACGGTCAAGACACACGTGCAACGCCTGTACGAGAAGCTTGGCGTCAGCGATCGCGCGGCCGCCGTTGCCGAGGCGATGCGGCAAGGTCTGCTCAGCTAGCGGCCGACCGGTCGGGTCCGACCGGCGCCGGCCCATCCGCCCGCAGCAGCGCTTTCGCGAAGGCCGCGGCCTCGGCCACCAGCCGGCGAGCCCGGTGTTCCACCTCGTCGAGGTGTCCGGCGCTCACCCCGGCGCGGGTCAGCTGCCGCTTGGCGGAAACCAACGGATCGACCGCGGCGGGGTGGTTGGTCCGGAAGGTCACCGCTTCCACCATCGCAGGACCGCCACCGGCGCTCGCTCGTTCCACCGCTTCCGCGACCGAGTCATACACGGCCCCAACGCTGTTGCCGTCCACCGACAGCACGGGCAGGCCGTGGTGCTCGCGCGGACCCCGGCGCACGCCGGACGCGCTGCGGATGTTTTCGACGACGAACACCACCGGGAGTCGCCACGACAGCGCGATCTGCGCGGCCGACTTGAACTCGGCGGAGTTCACGGCTTCGTCCCCGATGACGCACAGGGTCACCTTCCCGTCGCCGGCGTGCCGCTGCGCGTAGGCATCACCCAACGCGAACAAGATCGACTGCCGCACAGGGTCGGTGGTGGCGAACAACTGCTTCCATTCCGTGGCGAATTGGCTTTCCTTCGCGCCTCCGGCCGCAGCCCGGCTCGGGGTGATCATCTCGGCGATCGCCGGACCCAGCGGAAGGGCGAGGCCGACCCGCTGGGCGTGCTCGAAGTGGTGGATCGCGGTGCTCATGACGTCGCCGGGTCGAAGCGCCGCGACGGCGCCGACGGCCACCGCCTCCTGGCCGAATGCGGCGCCCGTCGTTCCCTTGAGCAGACCGCCGATGCGACGCTCTTCCAGCGCCATGTCGAGCAGTCGCATAACCCACATCCGGCGGTACAGCTCCAGCTGCTCACCGAGGTTTACGGCCGACAATTCGGGTGTGCGAGCCATGTGCGGGTCTCCTAACTGATCCTGGGTGGCGGCGTCGAGGTGACCGCCGTGTTGTACACAAGATCAACGTAGGCAGAGTGACGCGACCGGACCTCCGCCGATCGGTCCGCAAAGGGGATGAATCCGCGTTCCCCCAATTGGGGGACAAGACGGATGGTCAGTCCTGCGGGCCATTGGTCGGTGACAGCAACTGCTCGGCCGCCGAGTAGGGGTTTTGGTCGCCGTCGACGACCGTTTCGGCCAGCCGGTCGAGATCCGGCCGGCTCCGCAGCCGGGTTTGCGCCAGCGACAGGATCTGCGCGCGGGCGCGGGCCAGTCGACGGGCACGACTGTCGGCGCGGTGGTGGGCCTCGATGGCGGCCATCAACTCCGCGATGCCTTCGCCGCGAGCGGCGATGAGGCTGACGATCGGGGCATCAGTCTCCTCCCGCAGGTCCCGAACGGTCCGTTCGGCACCTTCGCGGTCGGCCTTGTTGACCACCACGATGTCGGCGACTTCGAGCACCCCCGCCTTCGCCGCCTGAATCGCGTCGCCCGCACCGGGATTGAGGATGACGACGGTGGGATCGGCGACTGCGGCTATCTCGATCTCGGATTGCCCCACCCCCACGGTCTCCAGCAAGACCACGTGGTAACCGATCGCCCCCAGCAGCCGGATGGCTGCGGGGACGGCGGCAGCCAGCCCCCCGACATGACCGCGGGTCGCCACCGACCTGATCAACACGTCGGAGTCGTTGATATGCGCGGCCATTCGTATCCGGTCACCCAACAGCGCACCACCGCTGAACGGCGACGACGGGTCCACCGCCAACACCGCCACCCGGTCCCCCCGCTCGCGGTAGGCGCCGACCAGGGCGGCGATCGTCGTGGACTTGCCCGCGCCCGGCGGCCCGGTGAGGCCGATTACGCTCACCGATGAGGGCTCGATAGCGGCCAGCACCTCGTCGCGGCGCTCGCCCTCGACGAGAGACAGTAGCCGACCCACCGCGCGCGGAGATCCGTTGCGCGCGCCGGCGAGCAAGTCGGCGATCTCCATTTAGGGAGCTGGGACCTCGATGACGGTGGCAGACCCCATGCCGCCGCCCGCACACATGGCCGCGACCGCGATTCCGCCGCCACGACTGCGCAATTCGTGGATCAGCGTGACGAGCATCCTCGCTCCCGTCGCCGCCACCGGGTGGCCCAGCGAGCATCCGCTGCCGCTGACGTTGACCTTGTCCGGGTCGAGGTCGAGCAGCTTGACGGTGGCCACGCACATTGCGGCGAAGGCCTCGTTGATCTCGAACAGGTCCACATCCGAGAGCGAGAGGCCGGCGCGGGCAAGAGCTTTCGGGATGGCTTCCACCGGCGCCAAACCGGTGATCGCCGGGTCCACCCCGACGGATGCCCAGGACCGAACCGTGGCCAGCGCCGGTAGCCCAAGCTCGTCGCTCGCGATCGTCAGCGCCGCCGCGCCGTCGTTGGCGCCGCAGGCATTGCCGGCGGTGATGGAAAAGCCCTCAATCTCGGGATGCAGCGGCTTGAGGGCGGCCAGCTTTTCCATGGTGGTGTCGCGGCGCGGGTGTTCGTCGACGGCGAACAGTCCGTGCGGCGTTTCGATCGGGACGATCTCTTGTTTGAAGCGGCCCTCGTCGATCGCGGCGATGGCGTTGCGGTGCGAACGCAGCGCCCACGCGTCCATCTCCTCGCGGCTCACACCGGCTTTGACCGCGGCGTTCCAGCCGACCGTGATCGACATGTCGAGGTTCGGCGCCTCGGGACTGTCTGGATGGGTCGGGGGAAACCAGTCGACCCATTCGCCGTCCACCTGCATCCGGGATCGTGGGGACGTGGAGGCGGAGTTCACACCACCGGCGATGACGAGCTGATCCATCCCGGCACGCACGCTTGCCGCCGCACTCTGCACCGCCGCCTGTCCGGCCGCGCAGTGGCGATTGTTCGCCAGACCGGGCACCTGGGTCAGGCCGGCGGTGATGGCCGCATGCCGTGCGATCACGCCGCCGCCGTAGAGTCCCTCCCCCAGGATCACGTCGTCAACCTGTGCCGGGTCCAGGTCCTTCACCGCTTCGGAGACCACGTGGTGCGCCAGGTCGAAGGCGCTGGTGTCGCGCAGCGTGCCCTTCCGGGCGGTGCCGATGGGAGTGCGCAGGGCGGACACGATGACGGCTTCGGGCACGGTCTTCTCCACTTCGGCGAGCGCGACGCGAGTGCTCGAGAGCCCCCGCAGCTATGAGAACAATATTCTCTCATTGCGAGAGTCAGCGTTGCAAGGAGCGGCGAACTGGCGAGCAGACGGAAGATCGCATGAACCGGGTCGTAGGCTGCGATTTGCGTCTGCTCGCCAACCAGGAGGCATCGTCGGCAATGGAGGGAACGATCGCGGTCCCGGGCGGCACCGTGTGGTTCAAGCGGGTCGGTGCCGGAGCGGGCCTTCCCCTGCTGGTGGTGCACGGCGGTCCCGGCCTGCCCCACACCTATCTGCGTTCACTGGAGCGGTTGGCTGACGAGCGCGAAGTCATCTACTGGGATCAGCTCGGGTGCGGCAAGTCCGAGCGCCCGTCGAACCGCGAACTGTGGACCATGCAACGGTCGGTGGCCGAAATGGATGCCGTCGTAGCGGGCCTCGGCCTCAACCGCTTCCACATCTTCGGCAACTCGTGGGGCGGGATGTTGGCTCAGCAGTACGCCCTCGACGTGCCGTCGCGGGCGGTCAGCCTCACCATTTCGAACAGCATCGCGTCCATACCGCAGTTCTCGGAGATGGTGGCGCGGTTGAAATCGGAGCTCGATCCGGCAACGCAATCCGCCATCGAACGTCATGAAGCCGCGGGGACCACGTACACCGCCGAATACCAGGACGCCATCCGCACCTGGAACGAAACCTACCTGTGCCGCGTGCGCCCCTGGCCGCCAGAGCTTTTGGAAGCCTTCGCCAAGATGGGCACCGACATCTTCGAGACGATGTTCGGCCCCAGTGATTTTCACATCGTCGGAACAATCAAGGAATGGGACGTGTTCGACCGATTGGCCGAAATCACATTGCCCACGCTCATCCTCGCGGGCAGGTTCGACGAATGCGTGCCCGAACACATGTGGGACATCCACCAGCGCATCGCCGGCTCACGGTTCGTGTTTTTTGAAAAGAGCGCTCACATGCCCTTCATTGAGGAACCGGCCAAGTTCGACTCCGTGGTGCGTGACTTCCTGCGGCAACACGATTCGTCGCGCGCGTGACCGCGATCAGTTCTTGCCGGCCGCCAGCTTGGTGACGATCGACCGGAAGTCTTCGGTGAGGAACGACTGGCTCTCAGCGGACAGCGCATAGTCGAGGCTGGCCAGGACCGCCCGCTCCAGATGGATATTGAGGACCCGCTTGGTGCTTTCGACCGCTTGCTGGGGCAGCTCGAGAATCTTTTTGGCGCAGGCGATCGCGTCCGCGACGGGGTCGGCCGCCACGTGGTTGGCCAGCCCGAGCTCGACGGCACGCTGCGCGCTGATGCGGGTGCCCGTCAACGCGAACTCCTTGGCGAGCAGCAGGCTGATGTGCAGCGGCCAGGTCAGCGGGCCGCCGTCGGCGGCCACCAGCCCCACTTGAACGTGTGGATCGGCGAGGTAGGCCTCTTCGGCGATGTAGACGATGTCGCTCAGCGCCACCAGGCTGCAGCCCAGCCCGACGGCCGGGCCGTTGACCGCGGCCACCACGGGAATTCGGCAGCGTGCCATGCCCAAAACGATCTCGCGTCCGTCCCGGATGGTCTTGGCGCGCAGGTCGGCGTCGGTCGACAGCTCCTTGAGATACGAGAAATCACCGCCGGCCGAAAAAGCCCTGCCGGCCCCGGTGATCACCGCCGCGCGAGCCGCGGGGTCGTCGGTCAATCGCTGCCACAGTCGCGCAAGGCCGACATGCAAATTGTCGTTGACCGAGTTGAGGGAATCCGGCCGGTTCAAGGTGATGATCCGCAGCGGGCCGTCGGCTTGGACGTCGATTTCGGCAGGCATGTCGTACATGTCAGACTCCCAATCCCAAGATGCGTGAAGCGATGATGTTCTTTTGTATCTGCGATGTCCCGCCCATTACGCTCTGCGCGCGGCTGTACAGATAGGCGCTGAGCAGGTCCGCATCGCGGGTGCCGGTGACCGCCAGCGCGGCGTGTCCGACAGATTGCTCGACCCAGGTCATCAGCAGCTTGTCGAGCGACCCTTCGGGTCCGTGCGAAACCCCGTCGAGCTGCTCGGACAACCGCCGCCGGACATGATGGGTCAGCATCTCCGACTGGACCGCGGCCCACGAGAGCTCCTCGGGAACCGGACCACCAGAACTCCCGTTGCGGGCGTAAAGGCTTCGCACCAATTTGCCGTATCGGGCCGCGTAACCGAGAGTGGACGGCTCGCGCTCATGCCCGACGACGGTCATGGCGACCGCCCAGCCATCGCCGGGCGCGCCGACCATCCGGTCGGCCGGTACCTTGGCACCGTCGAAGAACACCTGACCGAATTCGTTGGTCACCCCGTTGATCATGCGCAGCGGGCGCTGTTGCACGCCAGGTTGTTTCATCTCCAGTACGAAGGCCGACAGGCCACGGTGGCGTTTGGCCTCTGGGTCGGTGCGGGCCAGCAGAAGGCACCAGTCCGCGACATCGGAGTAGCTGGTCCAGATCTTGTGTCCGTTCACCACATAGGTGTCGCCCTCGAGACGGGCGGTGGTGGTGAGCGAGGCCAGATCGGAACCGGCGCCGGGCTCACTGAAGCCTTGGCACCAGCGCTCGGTGCCGTTGATGATGCCGGGCAGGAACCGCTGCCGCACTTCGTCGTTCGCGTGGCGGCCGATCCCATAGATCAAGTAGCCGACGCTTGGCCGAGGCGGGGCCCCGGCTCGAGCGAGTTCCTCGTCGACGATGACGTCGTACACGGGCGGCAACTCCTGCCCGCCGTATTCGCGGGGAAACGACAACCCGAAGAAGCCCTCTCGGTACAAGGCCTGGTGCCATTCGGCCTGCCGGGCCCAGTACTCGTCGCCGGATCCGGAGAACCCCGTGGCGTACACGGAAAGCCAGGACCTGAGCCGCTCCCGGAAGGCGGCTTCGTCTGGCGAGTCACGAAAGTCCAAGATCGATCTCCTTCAACGCGACGGGCCACAGCTCGGTCGATGTCAGGGCGCGGCGCAGGTAGACGTGCACCAGGCAGTCCCAGGTGTTGCCGATGCCACCGTGCACCTGAATGGCCGTCTCACAGACGGTTCTCGCGGCACGGGCGCAGTAGACCTTCGCCACCTGGGCGGCGCGGATGG
Source organism: Mycobacterium sp. 852002-51613_SCH5001154 (assembly GCF_001667425.1). Classification (NCBI taxonomy): domain Bacteria; kingdom Bacillati; phylum Actinomycetota; class Actinomycetes; order Mycobacteriales; family Mycobacteriaceae; genus Mycobacterium; species Mycobacterium sp. 852002-51613_SCH5001154. The sequence continues at coordinate 47,966 of NZ_LZII01000054.1, forward strand.
CTTCCGGGGTCGGCAGCTCGTCGACCGCCCACGCGGCGTGCCGCGATACGCTGATCGAACCTTCAATCAGCGCAAGGCTTTCGGCGAGCAGGTGGGCGATCGCCTGATAGGACCCGATCTGCTTGCCGTATTGCTCCCGGATTTTTGCGTAGTCACACGCGACCGCATGGGCGCCCCGCGCGATGCCCACCAGGTCCGCCGTCGTGGTGACGAGCGCGAGCGCTCGCCATTGCCCCGCCACGTCGGAAGAGACTTCGCCCAGTGTCGCCGCCGTTTGCGCGATTGTGGCATCGGCCCGGGTCAAATCCGCGCCGTCGGTCACGTCGCGCACATCGGCGGCGAGGACCCGCCCGTCCGAGAGGCTCAGGGCCCGCTGGGCGCCGCGCGCGTCGACGGCGCGATCGTCAACCGCGATCGTCGCGCCGGCGCTATCGGCGCCGACGCGGCGGGAGAGGTCGTCGGCGAGCACCGGGCCGAGAAACGGTGTGTCGACCAGCCGGCGTCCGAATTCCTCGGCGACAATGGCGACTTCGACACCCGACGCGCCGTCGGAGCGCAGCGACCTCCAGCCGGTCCCAGCGAGTTGCCTGTCCAGACGCGCAATCCGGCCCTGGTCGTCGAGGTCTTGGACCGCCGAGGGACCAAGGTCGTCGGCCAGCTTGGCGGCCGCGTCGCGCAATTGCTGTTGTTCAGCTGTCAGACGTACATCCATAGCGCTCCTTTAGGACTCGGCGCAATACCTTGCCCGATGGCAGGCGCGGAATGTCGGGCACGAACACGACCCGGCTCAGGTGTTTGTAGGAAGCCAGCCGCTGATCGACCCGGGCCGTGAGCTCGCCGGCGTCGACGGGTGCGCATGTCGCGACCGCGGCGACGACCGCTTCCCCGTTGATCCCGTCGGGTACACCGAACACCGCGCAGTCTTTGACGGCCGGATGACCGTGCAGCACCGTCTCGATTTCGGCGGGCGCAACCTGAAAGCCGCGCACCTTGATCATTTCCTTGAGGCGGTCGGTGATTCGCAGCCAGCCTCCGGTGTCGATCCACCCGATGTCGCCGGTCCGGTACCAGCCATCTCGAATCACCTCGGCGGTCGCTTCGGCCGGGAGGTAGCCGGCCATCAGCGACGACGACCGGGCCTGGATCTCACCGATCTCTCCGGGACAGACCGGCTCACCGGTCTCCAGCGAGACCACCCGCAGGTCGACACCCGGTACTGGACGGCCGACAGCGTCCAACCGGGCGCCCTCGATCGGATTGCAGGCGATTACAGGCAGTTCCGTGGTCCCGTACGCCGGCACCCAGCCGACGCCGGTGCGCCGGGTCACGGTCTCCGCGATGTCGGCACTGACCGGCGTCGCCCCCCACATGATGTAGCGCAGTGAGGACAGGTCGTAGGACTCGAGCCTGGGATGCGAGGCGATGGCCAGCGCGATGGGCGCGACCGCCATTTCGACTGTGATGCGGTCGCTTTCGATGTGATGCAGCATCCGGTCGATGTCGAACCGGCTATGCAGCCGCACGCAGGCACCCGTGCGCAGCGCCGTGACGATGTTGAGCAGCCCGAGGATGTGCGAAGGCGGCGTGGCGATTTGAATCCGGTCGCGCGGCGTCAGCCGCAGCGCTTCGCGCCAGTGCCGCACGGCCTCTTCCAGCGCGGCGTGGGTGTGCCGGACCGCCTTGGGCAGCCCCGTGGTGCCGGAGCTGAACACCAGCACCGCGTCGGATCGAGGCGGTGGCGGGCCGACGATCGGTTCCCCCGGCCCGGTCGGTTCGTCGAGGTGCAGCATCGGCATGGCGCCGGCCAGTACGGGATGGTCCCCGACGGCGTGGGCGGGATTGGTCAGGGCGAGCGCGTGGTCGACCTCGTCACGCTTCCATGCCGGGCTGATCAGCACCGCCGTTGCGGCCAGCCGCCAGATTCCAAGCAAAGCGGCGACGAATTCCGGGCGGTTGGACGCCATCAGCGCGACCCGCTGACCGGCTGAGACACCCTTTCTTGCCAGGGTCGCGGCCCAGCCGTCGGCCAGCGCGTCGAGCTGGGGCAGGCTCAGTCGCCGCTCCTCGAACACGACCGCGGCCGGCTCGGTCACGTCCTGTCCTTCCTGACAGGCCGGGCCGACCTGACATCCGCGCAAACTTGAGAAGATCCTATCGCTCTGTGAGAATAGTATTCTCTACAGTGAAGAATGCAAGTACGGGAGGGGGCGGTTGCAGTGACAGTCGCCCGAAGCATCGAGGAGACCCCACGGGTGACAAATCCGTCAAACGGCTCCGGGGCGGGCACGGTGACCATCCTCATGGACCGGAAGAAGGTCTCAGTGCCGCTGGTTCCCGGCGAAACGCTTTTGCAGAGCGCGCGGCGGGCCGGACTGGAACCGCCGTTCAGTTGCGAGGCGGGCAACTGCGGCACGTGCATGGCCAAGCTCGAAGAAGGCCATGCCACCATGCGGGTCAACGACGCTCTCGAAGAAGACGAGGTTGCCGAGGGCTACATTTTGACGTGCCAGGGCGTGCCGGACACCGACTCGGTAACGGTGCGTTACGAGTAGCAACCCGAAGAGAGGTGGCGGCGATGGCCAAGGGAATCATGTACGTCGAAAGTCGGCCCAGTTCGCCCGATCGCGAACAGGAGTACAACACCTGGTACGACGAAGTACACATACCCGAACTGCTGGCGCTCGACGGAATCGTCGCGGCTCGCCGGCTGCGCCCGATTGACGGGCAGGGTCCCTACGTCGCCATCTACGAACTCGAAGGCGACGATCTGCAGGCCATCTTGGACAACATGATCGCCAACGCCGGCCAGCTGCACATGTCCGATGCGTTGCTGTTGGATCCCGCGCCCATCCCCCGACTGCTCGAAACGACCAGCGAACAGAGCCGCTGAGCCTGATGAATGTCGATGACCTGATCCTGGTGAGCATTGACGACCACGTCGTCGAGCCGCCGGACATGTTCCTGCGCCACGTGCCCGCGAAATACAAGGCAGAGGCCCCGATCGTCGTGGTCGACGACAAGGGCGTCGACCAGTGGATGTACCAGGGCAGGCCGCAGGGTGTGAGCGGGCTCAACGCCGTGGTGTCGTGGCCGCCTGACGAATGGGGCCGCGACCCGGCCGGTTTCGCCGAAATGCGCCCGGGCGTCTACGACGTCCATGAACGCGTCCGGGATATGAACCGCAACGGCATCCTGGCCTCGATGTGCTTCCCCACCTTCACCGGCTTCTCCGCGCGCCACCTCAACATGCACCGCGAGGAGGCGACCCTGGTGATGGTCTCGGCATACAACGACTGGCACATCGACGAGTGGGCCGGCTCCTACCCGGATCGATTCATTCCCATCGCCATCCTGCCGACGTGGAACCCGGAGGCGATGTGCGCCGAAATCCGCCGGGTGGCGGCCAAGGGCTGCCGGGCGGTGACCATGCCGGAACTGCCGCACCTGGAAGGACTTCCGAGCTATCACGACGAGTACTGGGGACCGGTGTTCCGCACCCTGTCCGAGCAGAACGTGGTGATGTGCCTGCACATCGGCACCGGATTCGGGGCTATCAGCATGGCCCCCGACGCACCGATCGACAACCTGATCATCCTGGCCACCCAGGTCTCGGCGATGTGCGCGCAGGACCTGCTCTGGGGACCCGCCATGCGCAAGTATCCCGACCTGAGGTTCGCGTTCTCCGAGGGCGGCATTGGCTGGATCCCCTTCTATCTGGACCGCAGCGACCGCCACTACACCAATCAGAAATGGCTGCGCCGCGACTTCGGGGACAAGCTGCCCAGCGAGGTCTTCCGCGAACACTCGCTGGCCTGCTATGTCACCGACAAGACGTCGTTGAAGCTGCGTCACGAGATCGGCATCGACATCATCGCCTGGGAATGCGACTACCCGCACTCGGACTGCTTCTGGCCGGACGCGCCCGAGCAGGTGCTGGCCGAGCTCAATGCCGCCGGTGCCGACGACAACGACATCAACAAGATCACCTGGGGCAACGCCTGCCGGTTCTTCAGCTGGGATCCGTTCGCGCGAACCCCCCGCGACAGGGCGACCGTGAAATCCTTGCGCGCCAATGCTGTTGACGTGGACGTGTCGATCCGGTCGCGCGCCGAATGGGCCCGGCGCTACCAGGAGAAGCAGCTCGCCGAGCTGCCGTAGCAGGGCGGCTACCCACGCGCAGGTGACGCCGAGTGTGCGGCTCGCTTCACATTCGGCGCCGAGTGTGCGGCTAGCTTCACACTCGCGCGGTGGCGGCCCACCGCGTCGCTCACTTACCGAAGTAATGGCCGGCGTCGAGGTCCTCGATCAACCCGGCGTGCTCGGGGTGCCAGTCGAGCACCTTCTGCGTCAGCGCATTCGACGTCGGGTTGTCCAAGGCGGCGAAAAGCGCGAGGAATCCGAAGTGGCCGGCTTCTTCGGCCGGAATGCTCACCGCGGGCACCCCCAGATGACGGCCGATCACGGCGGCGATGTCGCGGAGCGGCACCCCCTCATCGGCCACCCCGTGCAAACGAGTTCCCGCTGGCGCGTTTTCGAGAGCCAGCCGGTAGAGGTGCGCGGCATCGAGCGTGTGCACCGCGGGCCAGCGGTTGGCGCCGTCACCGATGTAGCCCGACACCCCGGTGCTGCGGGCGGTGTCGATCAGGTGGTTGGTGAAGCCGTGATGATCCAGGTTGCTGTGCACCAGCGGGGATAGGCGAACGACCGACGATCGCACACCGCGTTCCGCGAGCGCGATCACGGCGTTCTCCGAGTCGGCCCGCGGTCCGCCGGGCACGGTGTCCTGTTCGGTTCGGAGTCCGCCCTGCCCCAAGAGCGAGAGCAGGAGCGTCCCCGACGTGCTGACAAACGGCCGGTCAGACCCCACGAGTTCGTCGCCTATCGCTTCCACGGCGCGCAGATCCGTCTCGGCCGCGGCCACGAAGTCGTCGAAATCATGCCTAAAGGCGAGGTGGATCACACCGTCGGACTTAGCAGCGGCGGCCCGCAGGCCGTCGCGGTCGTCGAGGTCGCCCCGGTGCACGCCGGCGCCCTTGGCCACAAGTGGCGCGGCGGACTCGTCGGAGCGGGCCAGCCCGGTGACGTGATGCCCGGCCTCCAAGAGTTCGTCGACGACTGCCGAACCGATGTGTCCGGTCGCGCCCGTCACAAAGACATGCATGGATGGTCCCTTCGCTTGCGTTGACTTTCGCGGTATCCAGTCAACGGCCACACCGGGCCGGGCGTCCAAGACCTATTCCGGATGACGCGATACCAAATAGGTATCACCGCACCTCAACCGGTACACCATTGGGCGGAGCGGGCTTCTTTACGGATACACTGTCGGCATGACCGAGTCCGCATCTCAGGTGATCGACCTGGACCTGCGACTGGTCGGTTACTTCGTGGTGGTGGCCGAACAGCGGCACTTCGGCCGTGCCGCAACCGCGCTGCGAATCGCGCAGCCGTCGCTGAGCCGGCAGATCCGCCGCCTCGAGCAGCAGCTCGGAGTCCGACTGCTCGATCGCACGCCGCAGGGCACTGGGCTCACGGGGGCCGGCGAGGTGTTCCTGCCCAGGGCCAAGGCGCTGCTGCGCTCGGCCGCGCAAGCGGTCGCGCAGGCCCGGGCCGCCGCCGAACCGAGCCGCATCACGATCGGGTACACGACGGGCATGATCGTCACCCCCGCGGTGCGCGAGATGCGCCGCGAGCACCCGGACGCCGAAGTGCAAGTCTTGCACCTGAATTGGGGCGAGGCCCTGGACGCCTTGCTCGGCCATCGGGTGGATGCGGTGGTAACCCGGCTACCGTTCCCGACCGATGGGCTGCACGTGACGATCCTCTACGACGAGCCACGAGCGCTGGCGCTATCCGTCGACCACCGCCTTGCGGGCCGGGACTTCGTGACACTCGACGACATCGCCGACGAGCCCATGCCGCGCGTGCGCAACTCCGACCCGGCCTGGAGTGCTTATTGGCGGATCGATCCTCGGCCCGGCGGCCGCCGGGCGCCCGATGGACCATTCATCGACGCGCTCGAGGACAAGTTCGAAGTCATCGCCTCCGGGCAGGCGGTGGCCATCACGGCCGGCTTCCACGGCACCGCCCTGCGGCCCGACATCACAACGGTGCCGCTGCGAGGCATCGAACCCTGCCATGTCGTTTTGGCGACTCGTGCCGGCGACCGCAGCCGGTTGGTTACGGCCTTCCGCAAGCTCGCTGAGGCGCATCTCACCGGCCCGGTCAAGGCGTAGTCGCTGCCGGCATGCTCCGCAGCGGCCTACCCGCTCAGCTCAGGCGGTGGCCGGTACTCGGGCTGGTAACCAGAAACGTTGATCGGACTCCCGACGAGGCGGAAATCGCCGGCAGTCACAACGATTTCGGGGGTCGCTTCCAGCGCCTCAGGCAGCGTCCTCACCGCAGCCGCGGGAACCCCCAACGGACGCAGCCTACGTTCCCAATCAGCGGCGGTGTCGGTCGCCAGCATCGCCGTGACCACCGCGAGCACCTCGTCGCGGCGGGACACCCGTTCGGCCATCGTCTCGAAGCCGCCGATACCCGCCTCGGTCGCGAATGATTTCCAGAAGCCGTCGTGCGTGATGAACAGTGCGAGATAGCCGTCGGCGGTCGGGAAGAGTTGCGCCGGAACATAATACGAATGGGCACCGTAGGGCCTTCGCTGCGGTTCGACAGCCTCGTTGAGGTAGGCGGAGGCGTGATAGTTGAGCTGCGACAGCATGACGTCGCGCAGCGAGACGTCCACTTGCCCGCCGGTGCCGGAGACGATTTTGGCCAACAGTCCCAGCGCTGCACACATTCCGGTGGAGTTGTCGGCCGAGGAGTAGCCGGGCAGCGTCGGCGGGCCATCCGGGTCACCGGTCAGTGCGGCGATCCCGAAGCCCGCCTGCACCACGTAGTCGAAGGCGGGATCGTCGCCGCCGTGCAGGCCGAACCCGGTGATCGCTACGCAGACGATCCGCTCGTTGTGCCGGCGCAGCTGCTCATAGGTCAAGCCCAGCCGGCGGATCGCCGACGGCTTCAGGTTCACCAGCAGCGCATGGGATTCCGCTACCAGCTCACCCAGCCGTTGCTGTCCCGTGTCGGAGTTGAGGTCCAGGCAGATGCTGGCTTTATTGCGGTTGAGGCTGGCGAAGTAGCTGGGCCCTACGCCGCGCGAGATCTCCCCGCCGCGCGGCTCGATCTTGGTGACATCGGCGCCCAGGTCGGCGAGCAACATGGTCGCGTACGGGCCTGCCAGCATGGTGCCGACCTCGAGGATGCGTATCCCCTCAAGCGGTCCGGCGGACGTCGGGGTCAACGCAATTCCGTTGCGAGCGAAGCGATCATCTCGCGTGTCCGCCTCTTGGAGGCGACCAGCTCGTCACGGTTGTCGCCGATTGGCAGCAGCCGCACTGAAAGGTCGGTGACGCCGGCATCGGCGAAACGGCGCATCCGGGCAACGATTGCCTCCGGATCGCCGGCCGCACACAGATCGCCGACATCGCGGGCGTCGCCGCGCATCAGCAGGCGCTGGTAGTTGGGCGACACCTCGGCCTCGCCCAAGATGCGGTTGGCGCGCTCCTTGGCTTCGTCGACTTGTCCAGGCGCACAGAGACATACCGGGATGCCCGCGACGATTCGCGGCGCGGGCCGCCCGGCATCCGCGGCGGCCTTGGTGATCTTGGGTGCGATGTGGTCACCGATGGCCCGCTCGTCGGCCATCCACAACACGGTGCCGTCGGCGAGTTCACCGGCGATCTGCAGCATCACCGGCCCCAACGCAGCGACCAGAACCGGCATCGGGGTATCGGCCCCGATCGCCAGTGGATTGTGCACCGTGAACGAATCGTTCTCGACGTCAACCGGTCCCGGTCCGGAGACCGCGGCGTTGAGCACCTGCAGGTAGTCGCGGGTGTAGGCGGCCGGCTTCTCATACTGCAGTCCGAGCATGTCCCGGATGATCCAGTGGTGCGACGGTCCGACTCCCAGCGCCAACCGTCCGCCGGCCACGGCGTGCGTCGAGAGCGCTTGGCGGGCAAGTGCGATCGGATGCTGAGCCTGCAGGGGCACCACCGCGGTGCCCAGCTCGATGCGCGAGCTGTGCGCGGCCATCAGCGACACCATGGTCAGGCAGTCGAAGTCGTTGGGCACCTGCGGCATCCAGGCGGTGTCCAGGCCCGCGGATTCCGCCCATTCGATGTCCGAGGCCAGCTTGTCCACCTTGCGGGCCATGTCGCCACGCTCGGCGCCGATCATTACTCCGACGCGCACTGGTCCTCCACAACGGGTTCGGGGGTGCCGGTCAATGCCCGGATCTCACGCACGAGGACGTCGAGCGATGTCCCGGTGGGGAATACCGCGGCGGCACCGGTGTCGAGCAGCTTGGGCACGTCGGCGTGCGGGATCGTTCCCCCGACCACGACAGCGATGTCCGCGGCGTCGGCGGCACGCAGTGCCTCGATGGTGCGGGCGGTGAGCGCCAGGTGCGCACCGGACAGGATGCTCAGGCCGACGACCGCCACGTCCTCCTGGACGGCGATCGAAGCGATGTCCTCGATGCGCTGCCGGATGCCGGTGTAGATCACCTCGAAGCCGGCATCACGCAGCGTGCGGGCGACGATCTTGGCGCCGCGGTCGTGTCCGTCCAGGCCCGGCTTGGCGACCAGAATCCGGGCGGCCACTAGAACACCACCGGTTGCTGGAATTCGCCCCACACTGCCTTGAGCGCGGAGACCATTTCACCGACCGTGCAGTATGCGTTGGCGCAGTCGATCAGCCTGTGCATCAGATTGTCGTCTCCTTCGGCGGAACGCGATAGTGCCGCGAGACTGGATTTGACAGCGGCCGAATCCCTTTCGGCCTTCACCTTGGAGAGTCGCTTGAGCTGAAGATCGCGGCCCTCGGCGTCCAGTTCGTACGTCACGACATCCGGTTCGGGCTCCTCGGTCACGAACCGGTTGACCCCGACGACGGGCCGGGCACCGGACTCGATGTCCTGATGCACCCGATAGGCCTCGTCGGCGATCAGGCCCTGCAGGTAGCCGTCCTCGATGGCATGGACCATTCCGCCGTGCCGCTCCAGGTCATCCATGATCTCGATGATGCGGGCCTCGGTGGCGTCGGTCAGCGCCTCGACAAAGTAGGAGCCGCCGAGCGGGTCGGCGACGCTGGCCACGCCGGTCTCGTGCGCCAGGATCTGCTGGGTGCGCAGCGCCAGTGTCGTGGTTTCCTCGGTGGGCAGGGCGAACGGCTCGTCCCAGGCCGCGGTGAACATCGACTGGACCCCGCCCAGCACCGCGGCCATCGCCTCGTAGGCCACCCGAACGATGTTGTTGTGGGCCTGCGGCGCGTACAGCGATGCGCCACCACAGACGCAGCCGAAGCGGAACATCGCCGCCTTGGCCGTCGTCGCCCCGTAACGTTCCTGCACGATGGTTGCCCAACGCCGCCGCCCCGCACGGTATTTGGCGATCTCTTCGAAGAAGTCCCCATGGGTGTAGAAGAAGAACGAGATCTGCGGTGCGAACTGGTCGATGGTCATCCGGCCGCGTTCCACCACGGTGTCGCAGTAGGTCACCCCGTCGGCCAGGGTGAACGCCATCTCTTGCACCGCGTTGGCTCCAGCGTCGCGAAAGTGCGCGCCCGCCACCGAAATCGCGTTGAATCGCGGCACCTCGGCCGCGCAGAACTCGATGGTGTCGGCAATCAGCCGCAGCGACGGCTCCGGCGGCCAAATCCACGTGCCGCGGGACGCGTACTCCTTGAGGATGTCGTTCTGGATGGTCCCGGTGAGTTTCGCCCGCGGTATGCCTTTTTTCTCGGCCGCGGCGACGTAGAACGCCAGCAGGATCGCCGCCGTCCCGTTGATCGTCATGCTCGTGCTGAGCTTGTCCAAGGGAATGCCGTCGAACAGGATCTCGAAGTCGGCCAGGGTATCCACCGCGACGCCGACCCGGCCGACCTCCTCGCCGAACTCGGGATCGTCGGAGTCATATCCGCATTGGGTCGGCAGGTCCAGCGCGACCGACAACCCGGTCCCGCCTTGCTCCAGCAGGTAGCGGTACCGGCGGTTGGATTCCTCGGCGGTGCCGAATCCCGAGTACTGCCTGAAGGTCCAGAGCTTGCCGCGGTAGCCGGACGCGAAGTTACCCCGGGTGAACGGGAACTCCCCGGGCGCCGCGGGTGACGCCTTGACGTCCCCCGGGCCGTACACCGGCGCAAGCGGAATGCCGGATGGTGTCTGAGCAGCGTTATCCATCGATGAATAACGTACTTGCAAAAAAAGAGAATGCCAATACCACATACTTGAGCTGGGGAAACAAGCGCAGCTTGGCGGTGCTCCGGACCCGATCGGGCTTTGATCCGGCCTATCGCCGGCAGAGAATCTCACCGTGGGGGATCGACAGCCAGCCATCCGGCGCCGCGGCCCATGCGCGCCACGCCGCGGAGATCTCCTCGAGTTGCGCCGCCGTGGCCAGCCCCAGATCCAGCAGGTCTCGCGCGACCCGCGAGTGCAGTATCCGATCGGCCCACATGCCGCCCCACCATTCACGCGTCGCCGGCGTCGCGTAGCACCACACGCTGCCCGTCGGCGTCACGTCGTCGAAGCCCGCCTGCTGGGCCCAGGACAGCAACCGCCGCCCCGCATCGGGTTCGCCGCGGTTCGCACGAGCGGCCCGCTGATACAACTCGCGCCACAGCTCCAGCGCCGGCAACTGCGGGAACCAGATGAATCCCGCGTAGTCGGCGTCCCGGGCCGCCACAACGCCGCCGGGGGCGCACACCCGTTTCATCTCCCGCAGCGCCCCTACCGGATCGGCGACGTGTTGCAGCACCTGGTGTGCGTGCACGATGTCGAATGCGCCGTCCGGAAAGTCGAGCCGGTGCACGTCGGCGGTCGCGAACGACACGTTCGAAAAGCCACGCTGCTGGACCTCGGTGCGGGCGACGCCAAGCACGTCGGCCGACTGGTCGACGGCCGTCACCTGTCCCGGCGCGACGCGGGCGGCCAGGTCAGCGGTGATCGTCCCGGGCCCGCATCCGATATCCAGCACCGACAAGCCGGACTTCAGGTGGGGCAGCAGGTAGGCCGCCGAGTCCTCCGCGGTGCGCCGCTGGTGACTGCGGAGCACCGACTCGTGGTGCCCGTGCGTGTAGGTGGGCCCGCGTTCGTGCGTCATGCCCGAAGCGTAAGCCGATGATCCATATTATGGAATTTGTATCTCACTATATGAGATTCAATCCTCTGGCACGTTGAGGATCGGGCGGTCGACCGCGGCACCGGGGCCATCGAAATGCCACCACTCCCCGGAGTACGGGGCGAGCCCGCCGTACTTCATGGCGTCCCGCAGGGCCGCCCGGTTCGCCTGGGCGTCGGTGCTGACCCCCTGGGTTGCGAAAGCGTTTGCGCGCGAAGAGAAATCATCGAAGTCGGTGCCCATGTCGGCCAAGCAGAGCCCGTCCGCGTGCAGGCCGGACGCGCACGGCTGCTGCGTCGTCGTCAACGTCACGTCCACTGAGCGCCCCGACTCATGGCTGTGCGCATACTGCCCGGGCCGGGCGACCCACGCCGGGTTGGGCACGACGTTGAACATCTTGACCTGAACGTCGTGGGGCCGGTAGCAGTCCCAAAACACGAGCAGGTGCCCCTGCGGGCGCAGCGCCGTGGCGGCCGCCGCCAGCCCGGGGGCCATCGTTTGGTGCACCAGGCATCGGGAGTCGGAGGGGTACAGCTGTGTGTGGGTGAAGTTGTTGGTCGTCGCGTAGCGCAGGTCGATGACGGCGTCGGGGACCACGCTGCGGACGTCGACGAATCCAGCCGCGCGCGCCGCATCGCTTACCGGCGGGACATCGGGACTCGCCTGGGCGGTCCCCATCCCGCAGACCGCGACCGCTAGCGCAAGGGCGGGGCGCAAGTGACGCATCCGGTCATTGTGGCGGTTGGCCGCGCCGAGTCGCGTTATCTGTTAGGAGATGTCGCCCTCGACGTAGCGTTGCAGGTTCGGCGCCATCGCCGCCACCACCTCGTCCTCGGGCATCGAGGCGATCGGCTCCATCTTCCAGACGTAACGCAACAATGCGAAGCCGATCAGTTGAGTGGCGATCAAGCCACTGCGCCGCAGTCGTTCGTCCTCGTCGGCGCCCAGGGTGGAACCGCCGATCAGTCCGCGTTCGACGATCAGCCGCAGCTTGTCTCGGGTCTTGTCTTCATGGGCGGCGGTCAGCACCACCGCCCGCAGGATCGGCCCGACTTCGTCATCGGTCCAGGTGTCCAGCACGGTGCGGATCAATTGCCGTCCCAGATCGGCCGTGGGCGTCGCCCACGTCGCGGCCACCGCATCGAGCCACTTCTGCGGCGGCGTGGTGGCGGCGTCGAGCAGGCCCTCCTTGGATCCGTAATAGTGATAGATCAGCGCCGGGTCGACGTCCGCGGTCCGCGCGACGGCACGAATGGCCGTGCCGGCCCAGCCATGTTCGGCGAATTCGTCGCGGGCAGCGGCCAGAATGCGCGCCGCAAGCACGCCGCGCTCGTCGCGCGGGCCGGGGGTGATCGATCGCTGCGGCACCGCCCCACCATACCCGAAGTTTCATCTTGCGTTGAGACTAGTTTCAACGTATCGTGAAACTATGACCATTCTCAACGGCCCGCAGACCACCGGTCGGGAATACCGGAACCTCAGCGAGCCGCGATACGCGTCGCGCACCGACATCAATACCGCGATCAGAATGCGGGACGGCGCAACGCTTTTGGCCGACGTGCACCGGCCCGATGCCGACGGCCGGTTCCCGGCGCTGTTGGCCGCCTCGCCATATCCGCGGCAGATGCAGGACCTCGGCGCCCCGGCGGGTTTCATCGAGGCCGGCAAGACGGACTTCTGGGTGCCACGCGGCTATGTGCATGTCATCGCCAACCTCCGCGGCACCTGCGGCTCCGAGGGCACGTTCAACTTCTTCGACGCGCAGGAACGCCAGGATGTGCATGACCTGGTGGAGTGGGTTGCGGCGCAGCCGTGGTGCGACGGAAACGTCGGCATGATCGGCATCAGTTATTTCGCGATGACCCAACTCGAGGCGGCCGTCGAGCGGCCGCCGCACCTCAAAGCGATCTTTCCCCTTGCCGTGACGAGCGACCTGTACGAGGGCGCCAACCACCACGGGCTGTTGAGTTCGTCGTTCATCACCCCGTTTCTCGCCATGATGGGCCTGACGTCCGACCGCAGCGACAAGCTGTGGCGCAGCAAGCCTGTCGGGTTGGCGCGGCGCGTCCTCAACAGTCCGGGCGTACACAAGAAGTTCGAGACCATGAACGGCGAGGCGGCGGTCACCATGCTGCGCCAACTGCTCAGGCTGCCCCACAACCCCCACCCGTGGGACGAACTATGGCAGGAGGCGGCGGTCAAGCACCCGACGCGCGACGAGTGGTGGGAAGAACGAAACCTGCTGCCACTGCTCAAGGAAATCGACATCCCGGTCTACTTGGGGTGCGACTGGCAGAACGTGCCGCTGCACCTGCCGTCGACCTTCGCCGCCTGGAACGCGTTGTCGGACAACGGGTGTGTGCGAATGGGGATGCTCGGTGAGTTCGGGCTGACCTGGCCATGGGAAAGCATGCACACCGAGGCATTGGCCTGGTATGACCACTGGTTGAAGGGCCGCGACACCGGGATCACCGACGGGCCGCCGATCCGCTACTTCTTGCCAGGCGCCGACGAGTGGCGAACGGCCGACTCCTGGCCGCCGAACGCATTGCATCGTGAGCTGGCCCTGCGTGCCGACGGCGGTCTGGATGCGGACGAGGGCGAGCCGGGAGGTCGCGAATTCATGGTGCTGGGGTCAGGTCTGGGCCGCGTCAAAGCCAGCGAGATCGATCCGCCGTCGCTGTTGGTGTGGACCAGCGAGCCGCTGAGCCAGGACGTCGATGTGGTCGGTGATATCGAGCTGCGGCTGGTGGCCTCGGCGACGGCGATGGACACCGCGTGGATCGCGACGCTGCAGGACGTGGCGCCCGACGGGAAGACGACCGACGTGACCGCGGGCTGGTTGCGCGCCAGCCTGCGGGAGGTCGACGACGCGTCCAGCCGGCCCGGTGCGCCGGTGCTGCCCTGCCGCACGCCGCAAGCGGTGCCGCCGGGAGAGGATATCGAGTATCGAATCCCGTTGGTTCCCAACGCACGCCGCTTCAAGGCGGACCACCGCATTCGGCTGACGCTCACCAGCGACGACCAGGACCCGTCGACGCCGGCGATCATGAATTTCCGGCATGCCAGCGTCGGCACCTCCAGCCTGAACACCGTGCGCTCGTCGTCGCGGTTGTTGATTCCGGTGCTCAGCCCACCGGCGTGAACTCGACGTTCAACTCGGTAAGCCTGCCCAGCAGCAAGGTGGGCTCGTAGCGGTACCGGCGACAGCCCGCCTGGCCGTGGCTACGAGTGGTTTTCGTCAAAACCGACAAGGTTTTCACCGAGTAGGAGACGGCATCAGCTGCTTCGCCAAATACGGCGCCGTTCGGCTGTGTTTCGTACGTGCAACCTCATTCGGCGTGCCCGCCGCGACAACCTGTCCACCGTCGCTGCCGGCTCCAGGCCCTAGGTCGATCACCCAGTCCGCACCCTCGACCATCCGCATGTCATGTTCGGCCACCACCACGGTATTGCCCGCATCGACCAGGCGGTGCAGTTGACGATCGAGCAGATCCACATCTGCGGGATGAAGCCCGGTCGTCGGCTCGTCGAGGACGTAGAGGGTATGCCCTCGGCGCGGTCGCTGGAGTTCGGAGGCGAGCTTAATCCGCTGCGCCTCGCCACCTGATAGCTCAGTCGCGGGCTGTCCGAGACGGAGATACCCCAGTCCGACGTCTCGCAACGTAGTCAAGCTCCGCGCCGCCTTCGTCACGTCGGCAAGAAAGCCCGAGGCCTCGTCGACGGTCATCGCGAGCACGTCGGCGATCGTGCGATCGCGGTACCGCACCTCGAGTGTCTCGTCCGAGTAACGCGCTCCTTGACACGCCGGGCAGGTGGCGTATGTGCCCGGCAGAAACAACAATTCGACGGAGACGAACCCCTCCCCCTGACAGGTGGGACACCGCCCTTCGGGCACATTGAACGAAAACCGGGCCGCTGTCCAACCGCGCCGACGAGCCTTGGCAGTCGCGGCGAATTCGTGGCGCACGGCGTCGAACAAGCCGGTGTAGGTCGCCAGCGTCGAGCGCGGAGTGCGTCCGATCGGGCGCTGGTCGACAGATACCAGCCGATTGATCTCCTCGACACCTTCTGCCGTCACGCCGACGCTCGCGTCGTGATCGAGATCGACGATCTCGGTGTCGGTTTCGTCGTTACCAGATTCGCCCGGCTCGGCTGCGCGTCCGGTGCCGAGGTGGCTGTTCACGACGTCGCCGAGGACCTTGACGACGAGCGTCGACTTGCCTGAGCCGGACACTCCGGTGACCGCGGTGTACACGCCAAGTGGCAGGTCAACGTCGAGGTCTCGCAGATTGTGGAAGCAGATCCCGCGCAGTCGCAACTGCCCGGACCGCGTCCGCGGTTCACGGGGCGGCGGCCTGGCCCCATCGAAGAGGTACCTGCGAGTGACCGATCCCTCGATGTCGGCGAGACCCGGCACCGGCCCGCTGTAGAGCACACTGCCGCCAAACTCCCCGGCCCCGGGTCCGACATCGACGACCCAATCGGCACGGCGTACCACATTCATGTCGTGCTCGACCACGAATAGCGAATTGCCGGCGCGCCGTAGGCGATCGAGCACCTCGAGCAGCGGTTCGGCGTCCGCTGGGTGCAGCCCGGCCGACGGCTCGTCGAGCACGTAAAGCACGCCGAACAACCCGGCGCGCAGTTGGGTGGCCAGCCGCAACCGTTGCAATTCGCCCGGTGACACTGTCGGGGTGCGGCGACTAAGCGTGAGGTAGCCGAGGCCGAGGTCGACGAGTACCTGAAGGCGTGCGACCAGATCGGCGGCGATCATCGTCGCCACTTCTGTCAACTCGCCCGATTCCGTTGACTCGTACGCGGGGGCGGCATCGGTCCGAGAAGCCGTCGGGCGCAACGTGTCAGCAAGATCGGCCAGCGGCATTGCCGCGTAGTCGGCGATGGTGTGCCCGGCGAATGTTACCTTCAGCGCTTCCGGTCGCAGCCCGGAACCGTCGCATACCGGGCATTCGACGGTGTCGACGAATTGCAGTACGCGACGGCGCATCATCGGGCTATGGGAATTGGCCAACGTGTGGCGGACGTGGCGCTCGGCACTGGAGAACGTCCCGTTGTAGTAATAGTCGGCCTGCACCGGGTGCTGGCGCGGGTCAATTTCGACCGTTGGCTGCTCATCGGTGAACAGAATCCAATTGCGTTGACGCTTGGGCAGTTTCCGCCATGGCTTATCGATGTCGTACCCCAACGTGATGAGGATGTCACGTAAGTTCTGGCCCTGCCACGCGCCCGGCCATGCGGCGACGGCGCCTTCACGGATGGTCAGCGACGGGTCAGGTACAAGTGACTCCTCCGTCACCCGATGAATTCGCCCCAATCCGTGGCATTCGGGACACGCCCCCACCGCGGTGTTCGGGGAGAACGCATCGGAGTCCAGTCGTTCAGTGGCCCCCGGAGGGTAGGTTCCGGCGCGCGAGAACAACATCCTCAGCAGGTTCGACAGGGTGGTGACGGTGCCGACCGTCGACCGCGACGTTGCCGAACCGCGGCGCTGCTGCAATGCGACGGCGGGCGGTAGGCCCGTGATGTCATCCACCTTGGGCGCGCCGGCTGGCAGCAGCAACCGACGGGCGTACGGGGCGACGGATTCGAAGTAGCGACGCTGGGCCTCGGCATAGATGGTCCCGAACGCCAATGACGATTTGCCGGATCCGGAGATCCCGGTGAACGCGACCAGCGCGTCGCGGGGCGCTACGACGTCGACACCACGCAGATTGTGGACCCGCGTCCCGTAAACGCGCACACATGAGTCGATTTCATCAGTGCGCAGGTCGGATTTCACTGTCATCGTGCTCAGACGAGTACCCGCGCTGCAGCCCAGCAAGCATGATGTTTGCTGCTCACCGTCGCAGCGCGCATACGGGTACGGGTGGAACGAATCGTTATCCGTCCAGTCGGCCAAGACGATGGTGTGTCCTGTGGCGCCCGACTCGGGACGAGGTTCCGGTCGCGCACCGCCTCCCGGTCGAGCCAGGTGGCGCCGACCTTTACCAGGTCGTCGCGGATGCCCGGCCACGAGGTCAGGGTCCGCCCATCGAGCAATCCTGCGGACACAAGCGCCGACGGCCCGTGAGACCGCCAAGTATGTGGGTTAGCAGTCCCGGCACCGAGAGCGTGCCGGATTTAACGCGGTGGCTTAAAGGACAATTCCCTGTCCTCAAGACTGGTGGCCAGGGGCGGGATCGAACCGCCGACCTTCCGCTTTTCAGGCGGACGCTCGTACCGACTGAGCTACCTGGCCGGAAGGCATGTAGTGCCTCGCCGAGTTGGCGACCCTGACGGGACTCGAACCCGCGACCTCCGCCGTGACAGGGCGGCGCGCTAACCAACTGCGCCACAGGGCCTTGCTGCTGCTCCGCGTCACCGCGTCGCGTACCCCCAACGGGATTCGAACCCGTGCTACCGCCGTGAAAGGGCGGCGTCCTAGGCCACTAGACGATGGGGGCCAGAACCGAATCACTCCGGGGTACTCGCAACGTGGTTTCGTTAGGAGCCACGTCAGCTTAGGTCACTGTGTGCCCAATCCTCAAACGAGCCGGCTTTCGGGCCCAAGTATCCTGAATCTCCGCGGCCCCTATAGCTCAGTTGGTAGAGCTACGGACTTTTAATCCGCAGGTCCTAGGTTCGAGTCCTAGTGGGGGCACCAAAGCGGCTAGTTGGCCGCGTCGATCGGCGCTCAGCGCCCGAGCACCGCGCTGCTGTAGGTGACATCGGCAAAGGCTTGGGCGACCTCATCGTCGGCGTAGACAAAGCCGTTGGCCGCGTGCAGTTCCGCGACCGTCTGCGACGAGGTCCGCCAGCCGCGCTGGTCGAGGTGGTCGACGATGTGGCTGCGCTCGCCGTGATAGACGAGGTCGTTGAAGTCGACCTCGAAGCCGAGCTCGCTCATCCGGTCGTGGTGCGCCCGCCAGCGCGGGTCGGCGAAAATGGCGGTGTCAGGCACGAAGTCGAAGGCCAGGCGGCTGCCGGGGGCGCTCAGCGCGGTGATGTTGTCGAACAACGCGTCCTGGGCCGCCTCGGGCAGATACACCAACAGACCCTCGGCGCTCCACGCGGAGGGGACCTGCGGATCGAATCCGGCATCGCGCAACGCCGTGGCCCAATCGTCACGCAGATCGACGGCCACGGTGCGCCGCTCGGCGGTCGGCACGGCGCCCAGATCGTCCAGAGTCAGAGTCTTGAACTCGATGACCTCCGGCATGTCGACCTCGTAGACGACGGTGCCCGCCGGCCACGGCAGGCGGTAGGCGCGCGCATCCAGCCCCGACGCGAGGATCACCGCCTGGCCGATTCCGCTCCGCGTTGCGTCCAGGAAGAAGTCGTCGTAAAACCTTGTGCGACACGCCATCCCCCGCGCCATCCGGTGCGGATCGAACTCGGAAGCCCCACCGGCCGGGATCTCGCCGTTCACCAGCCGGACGTAGACGTCGATCCCGACGGCGCGCACGAGCGGCGCCGCATAGGGGTCGTCGATCAGCTTCGCGTCGGAGGACAGGGCCCGCTGGGCGGCGACCATCGTCGCCGTCGCACCGACGCTCGTCGCCAGATCCCAACGATCACGATCGGTGCGCGCCATGGTGCTCCTCATCCCGACCAAATTAAATAGACAACCTAGTCAGTATCGCAGGACTGATCCTCAAAGCCCGCGGGACTACCCTCCGGCCTATGACCGACTTCGCCCAGCGGACGATCGACCTGGCCCGGCGCAACGTCGCGGAGGGCGGTCGGCCGTTCGCGACCGTGATCGTCAAAGACTCCGAAGTCCTCGCCGAGAGCGCCAACAAAGTGGCACAGACGAGCGACCCGACCGCCCACGCGGAAATCCTGGCCATCCGGGAGGCGTGTATGAAGCTGGGCACCGAGCACCTGGTCGACTGCACGATTTACGTGATGGCCCATCCGTGTCCGATGTGCCTCGGCTCGCTGTATTACTGCTCACCCAAGGAAGTCGTCTTCCTCATCACCCGCGAGGCCTACGAGCGGTACTACCTCGACGACCGCAAGTACTTCGAGGTGTCCACCTTCTACGACGAATTCGCCAAGAGTTGGGACCGGCGGCGCCTGCCCATGCGCTACCAGCCGCAAGAAGGCGCGGTGGACGTCTACCGGCTCTGGAACGAGCGCAACGGGGGTCAGCGCCGGTCCACGGTCGTCCCGTCACCCTGAGAAGGCAGCCGTTGGCAGCGCCGCCGAACTTGAATATTATTTGCGTATGCATGCAGGTAGTAGCGAAGCCCGGCTGCCGGACGATCAGGCGAGTCTGGTGGTCGAGGTCTTCCGGATGCTGGCCGACGCCACCCGCGTGCAGGTGCTCTGGTCGCTGACCGACCGCGAGATGTCGGTCAACGAACTCGCCGAGCACGTGGGTAAGCCGGCGCCGTCGGTCTCCCAGCATCTGGCGAAGCTGCGAATGGCGCGCCTCGTCCGCACCCGCCGGGAGGGAACGACCATCTTCTACAGCCTGGAGAACGACCACGTCCGTCAGCTCGTCATGGACGCGGTCTTCAACGCCGAGCATGCGGGTCCGGGCGTGCCCGGTCATCACCGCACGGACGGCGGGCTGAAGGCCGTCGCCGAATCAGCGCCCTTGCCGGGCCGGCGGGACAGCGGCACCAAGTGAATAAGGGATCGGCACAACGCTTTTGACCCAAGGAGTCACACCATGACCGAGCAGCACACCCATGACACGCCGCACGCGCACGAACACGAGCACGGCGACGTCACTCATGCGCACACGCACACCGCGCACGAGCACGACCACGTCCAGCACGAGCACTCCCACGGCCACGCCGACGGCACCGAGCACAGCCATCAGCACGTGCACCAGGCGGGCCTGGAGGACGTGCACGGTCACCCGCACTAGAGGGCGCTAAACCCGAGGGCAGTAGTGCATGGGATCGCCGCGCTTGTCCAGCGGCGGCAGATTGCGTGCCGGCGTCTGCGGCAGCGGCGCGTCGGCCGGGATGCGCCCGGATGCGCGGTCGAGGCCGGCACGGGCTCGCGGGTGCTTGCGGTACCTGGGCGGCACAACGGCGAAGATCAGCCGCACCATGTTGCCGAAGCGTCGGTGCAACCACTCGTCGCGGCCGGTCCACTGAAAGCCCAACCGTTCGCGAACGGCTGGGTGATAGAAGCCGACTGTGAGCCAGACGAAGAACGGCCGTGACAGCTTGCTCAGGCCGCCCCACAGCCAATCCGGGAGCCACGGAGCGATCGGCAGCTTGTCATATATGGTCAGATCGAGCACTGCCCGCGTCGCGTAATTATCCTCTAACACGTTGCGACACATGTGGTCCCAGTAGACCTGAAACTCTTCCCAGGTCTTCGGCACCGGACGCATGCTCATGCCGTACATCCGGTACCACTGAATGTGTTCGTCGAAGAGTTGGCGCTTTTCGGCTTCGGTCAGACCGCCGCCGAACCGTTCGGCCACCAGGATTGTGCCCATGAAGAACGTGCTGTGTGCCCAATAAAAGACGTCGGGATTGAGTGCGTGGTACCGACGCCCTTGGTCATCCACGCCCTTGATGTCGGTGTGGTAGTCGCGGACCTCGGCACCCGTCGTCGGAGCCCGGTCTCCGTCGAAGACCACCCCACCGATCGGGTAAAGCGACCGCATCACCCGCGGCAACGGTTCCCGGAAGAACGTCGAGTGTTGCTCCACAGCGGCGCCCAACTGCGGGTGCATGTTCTGCATGGATCCCGCGAACGGGCCCTGCAGCATGCCGCGCCAGTCGCCGAAGTACCGCCAGGTCAGCGATTCGGGGCCGAGCGGGACTGGTGGCGCGTCGTAACCGAGGGGCGACACCGGGCAGCCGCCGGCTACACCGGCCGACGAGTCCGCCGTGGTTGCAGCGTCGCGCACGACGTCGCTGGTCAGCGGACGGGGTCCGGACGTATGTTGAGGCACTATTAGGTTCCTGTAGGTATCTGCAAAACTGACTACATGCGTTGTCAGTTTCAAGCTTAGGAGCGATGTGCAGTCCGGTCAACGACGGGGCCGTTGGACCGGCGTCCCCTTGGGGGATCGCCTTGCCCTCCGCCGCGACGACCTCATCGCCGCCGGGGTGCAATTGCTCGGCAGCGACAGCCGACCGGCGTTGACCGTGCGTGCCGTGTGCCGCAAGGCCGCGTTGACCGAACGCTACTTCTACGAAAGCTTCTCGGATCGAGACGAATTCGTGCGCGCGGTCTACGACGACGTATGTACGCGCGCAATGAACACACTCACCTCCGCGAATACCCCGCGGGAGGCCGTCGAGAGGTTCGTCGAGCTGATGGTCGACGACCCGGTCCGCGGGCGCGTGTTGTTGCTGGCACCGGCGGTCGAGCCGGTATTGACGCGCTCGGGTGCGGAGTGGATGCCCAACTTCATCGAACTGCTGCAGCGCAAGTTGTCGCGGATCGGCGATCCCGTGCTGCAGAAGATGATCGCCACCAGCTTGGTCGGCGGCCTGTCCAGCCTGTTCACCGCGTATCTGAACGGCCGGCTCGGCGCGACGCGCAAACAATTCATCGACTACTGCGTCGACATCCTCTACATCACGGCGGCCCCGTACGTGCCCGCCCCCGACCTGGGGTAAGTGCGACCAACCTGTTTATCGGCCGCGCCGCGCCGGCAACTCGTAAAAGATGAACTTGTTGGCCGCGAGAAGCGCAAAATATGGGATCTAACCGTTACCGCGGGGGCGGCCGGGCAGCTTGATGCTACTGATGTACACAGATATATTGACTGCTACCCGTCGACACAGATAACTGGAGGCCTTATGTCAGCCGAGCTGACACACCTACAGCTGCTGCACGAGCTCGAGCCGTTCGTCGAGACCTACCTCAACCGGCACGAGAGCATGCATAAGGACTGGAACCCGCACGACTACATCCCGTGGTCGGACGGCAAGAACTTCTACGCGCTCGGGGGTCAGGACTGGGAACCTGAGCAGAGCAAGCTGTCCGACCTCGCCCAGGTGGCGATGGTGCAGAACCTGATGACGGAAGACAACCTCCCTTCGTACCATCGCGAGATCGCGATGAACTTCGGCCTGGACGGCCCCTGGGGCCAGTGGGTCAACCGGTGGACGGCCGAGGAGAACCGGCACGGGATCGCGCTGCGCGATTACCTGGTGGTGACCCGCGCCGTGGATCCGATCGAGCTGGAGAAGCTGCGCATCGAGGTGGTGAACCGGGGCTTCAGCCCGGGCCAGAACCAGCAGATTCGAGCCGACCTGTTTGCCGAGAGCCTGTTCGACTCGGTCATCTACGTGACGTTCCAGGAGCTGGCCACCCGGATCTCCCACCGCAACACGGGCAAGGCGTGCAACGAGACGATCGCCGACCAGCTGCTGGCCAAGATCTCGGCCGACGAAAACCTGCACATGATCTTCTACCGCGATGTCAGCGACGCCGGGTTCACCGCGGCCCCCAACCAGGCGATGAAGTCGCTGCACAAGGTGCTGCGCAACTTCCAGATGCCGGGCTACCAGGTACCCGAGTTCCGCCGGAAGGCCGTCCTCATCGCCGTGGGCGGCGTGTACGACCCGCGCATCCACCTCGACGACGTGGTCATGCCGGTGCTGAAGAAATGGCGCATCTTCGAGCGTGAGGACTTCACCGGAGAGGCCGCCGCCATGCGCGACGACCTTGCGCTGCTGATCAAGGAGCTTGAGCAAACCTGCGAGAAGTTCGAGATCTCGAAGCAGCGTCAGCTCGACCGGGAAGCGCGCACCGGCAAGAGGACCACCGCGCTCGAGCTGCACCAGACCGCGGGCACGCTGACCATGAGCCGGCGGTAACCACGCGGTGCGCATCGGGCCCATCACGCTCGCCAGCCCGGTGGTGCTGGCACCGATGGCGGGCGTAACCAACGTCGCGTTTCGGACGCTGTGTCGTGAACTCGAGCAGTCGAAGGTCGGCACCGTCAGCGGGCTCTATGTCTGCGAGATGGTGACGGCGCGCGCGCTCGTCGAGCGGCATCCGGTCACCATGCACATGACCACCTTCGCGCCGGACGAGTCGCCACGCTCGTTGCAGCTCTACACGGTCGATCCGGCGACCACGTACGCCGCGGCCAAGATGATCGCCGACGAGGGCTTGGCCGACCACATCGACATGAATTTCGGCTGTCCGGTGCCCAAGGTCACCAAACGCGGCGGCGGGGCCGCGTTGCCGTACAAGCGGCGGCTGTTCGGGCAGATCGTCGGGGCGGCCGTGCGCGCAACCGAAGGCACCGACATCCCGGTGACCGTCAAATTCCGCGTCGGCATCGATGACGAGCACCACACGCATCTCGATGCCGGCCGCATCGCCGAAATGGAGGGTGCCGCCGCGGTCGCGCTGCACGCCCGCACGGCGGCGCAGCGCTACTCGGGCACCGCAGACTGGGAGCAGATCGCCCTGCTCAAGCAGCACGTGCGGACGATCCCGGTGCTGGGCAACGGTGACATCTACGACGCCAGCGACGCCCTGACGATGATGGCCAGCACGGGATGCGACGGCGTCGTGATCGGACGCGGCTGCCTGGGCCGGCCCTGGCTCTTCGCCGAACTGTCGGCCGCATTCACCGACAGCCCGGCCCCCGTGCCGCCCACGTTGGGCGAGGTAGCGGGCATCGTCCGCCGGCACGGGCAGTTGCTGGCCGCGCACTTCGGCGAGGACAAGGGGATGCGCGACATCCGCAAGCACATCGGCTGGTACCTGCACGGCTTCCCGGCCGGCTCGGAGCTGCGCCGAGCGCTGGCGATGGTCAAGACGCTCGACGAACTCGATTCGCTGCTAAGCCAATTGGACGGCACCGTGCCCTTCCCGGACGCAGCGAGCGGCCCCCGGGGCCGGCAGGGCTCACCCGCGCGGGTGGCACTGCCCGAAGGCTGGCTCACCGACCCGGACGACTGCACTGTGCCGGCCGGCGCCGACGTGATGCACTCCGGAGGCTGATCGACCGCGCGAAATCGCGTCCGGGCAGATAACTCAGTACGATGTGGACCTTGCTGCATTGCGCGTTGCTGCGGCGGATCGGTAACGCGCCGCCGCCCGAGCGCGACAAAGGAGTGCGACCCACGGGTGGCATGACCGCTGCGCGGATACGCCAGGCGCTGGGCCGACATTGCGCACGGATACGCTGACATCCGCATCAGAGCTTCGGAGGCCGGTAAGACATGAGTGACGCCGAGGACGACGCCACTCGCGACGCCCGACGCGCTGCGCTTGGCGCCGCCCCCTGGGAGCGGTTCTCCGAGCCGCCGGCTGACTACAGTCGGCACCTCTGGCAGACCGAGAGTGCGGTCGAGCCCATCCAATCCCGGGCCGCCGACGACGAAGAATCCGGATCCCATACGGCGGGCGGAGTCAGCGTCGCCGACCTGATCGCGAAACTCGGTGCCCCTTCGACCGGCCGGTCCACTCACCGCCGCGCCGAGCCGGACGTCGAACCCGCCATCGAACCGGCCCAAGCCGAATCGGACCTGCCGGTGGAGCTGCAGAAAACCCAGGTGATCGAGGACCTGGCCTATTCGCTCGACGCGGTCTCGGAGCTCCCCGACCTCGACGCCGCCGAATATCCGAGCGGCCAGGGACCCGTATCCGGCGAAGATTCGGACGCCCAGCGGCGGACGCCCCGGCGCCGCCGCCGGCCGATGCTGCTGGCCGCGCGCGCGGTGGCCGCGGTGCTCGCGGCGCTTACCCTGGCCATGACCGGCGGGGCGTGGCAATGGAGTACGTCGAAGAATGCCCGGCTCAACACGATCAACGCTCTCGACCAGGACTCCAGCGACATCCGCGACCGCAACGGCCAGTACGGGGACGAAGATTTCCTGATCGTCGGCCTCGACTCGCGCGCCGGCGACAACGCCAACATGGGCGCCGGTAACACCGACGACGCGGACGGCGCCCGGTCGGACACCGTGATGCTGGTCAACATTCCGGCAAACCGCAAACGCGTGGTGGCGGTGTCGTTCCCGCGCGACCTGGCGATCACCCCGATGCAGTGCGAGGCGTGGAACCCGGAGACGGGTAAGTACGGGCCCCTCTACGACGCAAAGACCAAATCCTGGGGTCCGAAGATGATCTACACCGAGACCAAACTGAACTCGGCATTCGCCTTCGGCGGCCCGAAGTGTCTGGTCAAGGAGATCCAGAAGCTATCCGGTCTGAGCATCAACCGCTTCATCGCCGTCGACTTCGCGGGGTTCGCCAAAATGGTCGACGCGCTGGGCGGTGTGGAGGTGTGCTCGAAAACCGCGCTGCACGACTACGAGCTGGGCACCGTGCTCGACCACGGCGGCCGCCAGGTCCTGGACGGCTCGACCGCACTGAATTACGTGCGAGCCCGTCAGGTCACCACCGAAACCAACGGAGACTACGGCCGCATCAAACGCCAGCAGCTATTCCTGTCCTCGCTGCTGCGCTCGCTGATCTCCGAGGACACGCTGCTCGACCTGAACAAGCTCAACAATGTCGTCAACATGTTCATCAGCGACACCGTCGTCGACAACGTGCAGTCGAAGGATTTGATCCAACTCGGTCAGTCGTTGCAAGGCATGGCGGCCGGGCACGTCACGTTCGTCACCGTGCCGACCGGCGTCACCGACCAGAACGGCGACGAACCGCCGCGCATGGCCGACATGCGGGCGCTGTTCGACGCCATCATCAACGACGATCCGCTGCCCGAGGAAAACGACCAGAACGCAAAGAATCTCGGGACCTCTGACGACAAGTCCGGCGGGCAGACGAAGGCACCCGCCACCAAGAAGGCACCCGCCCCTACCGCGGCGCCCGAGGCCCGGCATGAGCAGGTCACCACGACCACACCCGGTGATGTCACGGTGCGCGTCTCCAACGCGACGACCCAGAGCGGCCTCGCGGCCACCGCGACCACCCAGCTCAAGCGGGACGGCTTCAACGTGATGACGCCGGACGACTACCCGAGCTCAGTGAACACGACGACGGTGTTGTTCTCGCCCGGCAACGAGCAGGCGGCGGCGACCGTGGCGTCTTCCTTCGCCAATGCGAAGGTGCAGCGAGTGTCCGGCTACGGGCAGGTCGTTCAGGTGGTGCTCGGACCCGACTTCAAGTCGGTCGCCACTCCCCAACCGAGCGGCTCGTCGATCAGCTTGCAGATCGAACGCGGCTCGGGCAGCGCGCCGGCCAAGCTGCCCGAGGACCTGACCGTCACCAACGCCGCCGACACCACCTGCGAGTAAGCGCCTTTGGCGGCGCTCCACCGCTCTTTTTCTCAGCCGAGAACGTAGGCTTGGCGATATGCGGACCGCCTACCACGAGCAACTCTCGGAGTTATCCGAGCGGCTCGGCGAGATGTGCGGGCTGGCGGGCATCGCCATGGAGC
The DNA here is from genome assembly GCF_001667425.1 of Mycobacterium sp. 852002-51613_SCH5001154. Lineage (NCBI taxonomy): Bacteria > Bacillati > Actinomycetota > Actinomycetes > Mycobacteriales > Mycobacteriaceae > Mycobacterium > Mycobacterium sp. 852002-51613_SCH5001154. The sequence continues at coordinate 74,498 of NZ_LZII01000054.1, forward strand.
GGGCCACCCAAGCCCTGCTGCAGGCCGATCTGGTGCTGGCCGAACAGGTGATCTCGGACCACGAGAAGATCGCCACCCTCAGCGCCCGAGCCGAGGAAAGCGCCTTCGTGCTACTGGCCTTGCAGGCGCCGGTCGCCGGTGATCTGCGGTCCATCGTGAGCGCTATTCAAATGGTGGCCGACATCGACCGGATGGGCGCGCTGGCCCTGCACGTCGCGAAGATCGCCCGACGTCGGCATCCTCAGCACGCGCTGCCCGAAGAGGTCAATGGCTACTTCGCCGAAATGGGCAGGGTTGCAGTCGAATTGGGGAACAGCGCGCAAGAAGTGGTGATGTCACGCGATCCGGAGAAAGCCGCCCGGATCCGCGAAGAGGACGACGCCATGGACGACCTGCACCGCCATTTGTTCTCGGTGCTGATGGACCGCGAATGGAAGTACGGTGTGGCGGCCGCCGTCGACGTGACGCTCCTGGGCCGGTTCTACGAGCGCTTCGCCGACCACGCGGTCGAAGTGGCCAGGCGCGTCATCTTCCAGGCGACCGGCAAGCTGCCCGAAGAAGAAACGAAACCCACCTCGCAGTAAGCGAAACCGGGGCCGGGCTAGCCGAAGCGGCCGGAGATGTAATCCTCTGTCGCCTTCTGGCTCGGGTTGGAGAAGATCTTCTCGGTGTCGTCGACCTCGATCAACCGCCCCGGTTTTCCGACGGCTTCCAGGTTGAAGAACGCGGTGTAGTCGCTGACTCGCGCCGCCTGCTGCATGTTGTGGGTGACGATGACGATCGTGTAGTCCTGCTTCAGCTCGCTGATCAGCTCCTCGATGGCCATCGTCGAGATCGGGTCCAGCGCGGAGCACGGCTCGTCCATGAGCAGCACGTCGGGCTGCACGGCGATCGCCCGCGCGATGCACAACCGCTGCTGCTGGCCGCCGGATAATCCGCCGCCCGGCCTGTCCAACCGGTCCTTGACCTCGTCCCACAGGTTCGCGCCGCGCAGCGAGTATTCAGCGGTCTCGTCGAGCACCTTGCGATTGCGCACGCCCTGCAGCTTCAAACCCGCCACCACGTTGTCGCGAATCGACATGGCGGGGAACGGGTTCGGCCGCTGGAACACCATTCCGATCGCCCGGCGCACGCCGACCGGGTCGACCCCGGCGCCGTAGATGTCCTCGTCGTCGAGGAGCACGCTGCCCTCAACCCGGCCGCCGGGGACCACCTCGTGCATCCGGTTGAGCGTGCGCAGCACCGTCGTCTTGCCGCAGCCGGACGGGCCGATGAACGCGGTCACACTGCGGGGCAGGATGGACAGCGTCACATCCCCTACCGCGTGAAACGAACCGTAGTAGATGTTGACGGCTTTGAGGTCCAACCGCTTTGCCACTTAGTGCTCCTGCCTATGACTTTCTGGCGCCAAGAAACTTCGCTGTCACTCGGGCCCCGATGTTGAGGGTGGCGATCACCAGGATGAGGGTTAGGGCGGCACCCCACAACCGATCCGTGGGGACCGGGTTAACGCCGGCGCCGGCGCTGGTCTGGTTGTACATCATGCCGGGTAGCGTCCCCATGAATCCACTGAAGATGTCGAAGCTCATAGATTGCGAGTAACCGACGAGAATCAGCAATGGGGCCGTCTCGCCCATCACCCTGGCCACCGCCAGCATGATGCCGGTGATGATGCCGGACACCCCGGTGGGAAGCACGACCCTGACGATCGTCTTCCACTTCGGGATGCCCAGCGCATAACTGGCCTCGCGAAGGTCAACCGGGACGATCCGCAGCATCTCCTCGGTGGCTCGCACGATCACCGGCAGCATCAACAGGACCAGCGCGAGGGACACCGCGAACTGGGAGCGAGGAAGGCCCAACGTCGCCACGAACAGCGCGTAGACGAACAACGCCGCCACGATCGAGGGCACTCCGCTCAGGACGTCCACCATGAACGTGGCAAGCCTCCCCAGCGGGGTGCCGCCCCCATATTCGGCCAGATAGATGGCGAGCATGAGGCCGATCGGGATGGAGATCAGCGCGCATACCACTCCTTGCAACACGGTGCCGACGATCGCGTGATAGGCGCCGCCGCCGGCCACGAAGGCCGTCATGCCCGCTTGCGAGTGAGTCCACCAAACGGTCGACGCGATCGCCTTGAAGCCCTTGGCGATCACCGAGTAGAGCACCAACAGCAGGGGCGTCACCGCAATCACCATCGACAGCGAAACAAGCACCATCGCAACATGATCCGCGACCCGGCGGCGCCGGCTCGGCCGAGCGAACGTGCGCGGCTTCAGCGGGCGGTCCAACATCGAGGTCATCGCCCGGCGCCCCATCTGGTTCTGGAGGCGGCGCCGCGCGCCAGGGCATCGACCAGGAAGGTGAGCACGAACAGCGCCAGCCCCGCCGCGATGTACGCGCCGGCCTTGTATTGGTCGTTGAATTGCGCCACGGTCCCCGCGATCTTGGTCGCGACGGTGGAGCCGCCGTCGAACAGCGACCAGCCGAACGCCGCCTGGGTTCCGCGCAAGATGATCAGCAGCGCGACCGTCTCGCCCATCGCGCGGCCCAGTCCCAGCACCGCTGCGCTGATGTATCCCGACCGCCCGAACGGCAGCACGATCGTCTTCACCACCTCCCAACGGGTGGCGCCGAGGGCCAGCGCGGCCTCGACCTGATCCTGCGGTGTCTGGACGAACACCTCGCGGGTGACGGCGGTGATGATCGGCAGGATCATCACCGCCAGGACGATGCCGCCGGTGAAGATGGTGCCGCCGCCGGCCACCGACGCGTTGCCGTCGGCGAACAGGAAGCACCAGCCCAGGGAGTGGTTCAGCCAGGTGGCCACGGGTCGCAGTTGCGGCGCCAGCACATGCAGGCCCCACACGCCGTAGATGATGGACGGCACCCCCGCCAGCAGATCGACAGCGTAGGCCAAGGAGGCGGCGGCCCGGCGCGGCGAGTACTGCGTGACGAAGATGGCGACGCCCAGCGCGACGGGCATGGCCAGGATCAACGCGAACGCCGACACGAACATGGTGACCTTCAGCAGGTCGGAGATGCCGAAGTGCATGGCCGAGGTGTCGGTGGTGATCCAGTTGCCGCCGTAGCTGAAGAAGTTCTCCCGATCGCGCCTCAGGGCCGGGATGGCCCACAGCAGCAGGAAGCCGCCGATTGCACCGATGACGACGACGATCAGCAAGCCTGAGCTCTTGGCCAGCCAACGGAACGCGCGATCCCCGACGTGGGGGCGCGCATCACCCCATGGGTTGATCGGTATCGTCGGCGCCTCCGGGAACGGCGCGGCAACGGTCGCGCCCGAGCCGGCGTCGATCGGGTTTGGCGTAGTCACTGTGATCCCAGCACAGTTCACTCGCTCCTTAAGCGCGGGGCCGATTGGTCACTGCAGAGCGTTGATCGCGGCAACCAGTCGCTCTTTGACCCTATCGGGCAGCGGGACATAGCCGGCCGAGGGAAGCTCGGTCTGCCCGCTGCCGGCGGCGACCGTGAGGAACGACTTGATCGCGCCGGAGGTGTCCGGGTCGGAGCCCTTCGAACACACGATCTCGTACGTCGCCAGGACCAGCGGATAGACACTCGGTTCCTGGGAGCGGTACATCGAGTTGAGGTCCAGCACCAGGTCGTTGCCGTCGGCCACGAAGTTGGCAGCCTTCACCGCATTCCCGGCCGTCTCGTTGGTGAGCGGGACCGCGACGCCCTTATTGGTGGCGATCTGGGCGTACGGCATACCGCCCTGGTCGGCGAAGCCCTTCTCGACGTATCCGATCGCGCCCGGCGTCGCCCGCACGGCCTGGACGACGCCGGCCGACTTCATGGCGCCTTCGCCCACCCCGCCCTGAAATTCGGTGCCCACGCCTTTGGTCCAGCTCTGCGGCGCGGCGGCCGTCAGATATTTCTGCATGTTGTCGGTCGTTCCCGACGAGTCCGTCCGGTAGATCGGTGCGATCTTGGTATCGGGCAGCACGACGCCGGGATTGAGGGCCGCCAGGATGGGGTCATTCCAGGCGGTGATCCGTCCGCTGAAGATCTTGGCCAACGCGTCACTGCTCACCACCAATGCCGGCACTCCGGCCAGGTTGTAGACCAACGCGATCGGCCCGAACACCAGCGGCAAGTCCCACGCCGGGTTTCCATCGCATCGTGCGGCGGCCGGACCGATCTGATCGGAGGCCAGCGGCGAGTCGGCGCCCGCGAAGTCGACGTGGCCGGCGATGAACTGCTCGCGGCCGGCGCCCGAACCGGTCGGGTTGTACGACACGCTCTTGCCCGGGCAGTACTGGCCCCAGACCTGGTTGAACAACGCCATCGCGTTTTGTTGGGCCGTCGAGCCTTCCGCCGTCAGCTTGTTTTTGCCGCTGCATCCCGCCGTGCCGGTGGGCCCGGAGACGGCTGCCGCCGAAGCGTCGCGGTGGTTCTGGTCGCTGCCACAGCCGGTCAATGCGCCGATACCGACTGCGACCACCACCGCCAGCACCGCCAGCGCTCTGCCACCACCCCTGTCGAGCCTCACCGATCTAGCTTCCTGCCCCCTACGGGCCCGCGTGTGCCTCGCCGGCCATCTCCCAACAGGTTGCCAGGTCGTCGCGAAAATATGCGCTGCCGCATCCCGCGCATTCGGTTCGCGCCCACGCGTCCGTCAGTCGGAGGCGACGGCGTAGGCGGTGTCCACGCTGTAGGTGGTGAAGCCCAGGCGCTGGTAGGTGCGCACCGCGGCGACGTTGTCCGACTCCACGTAGAGCAGCACGGTCGGTTCGGCCGCCCCGGCCAGCCGCTGCGCCAACGACCCGATCCCGATGGCCGTCAGCATCTGTCCCAGACCCCGCCCCTGCGCCGACGGGTCGACGCCCACGACGTAGACCTCCCCCAGGCCGGGTTGATCGGGATGCACCTTGGTCCAATGGAAGCCCAGCAGCTTGCCCGGCTGATCGGTTTCGGAGACGCCGAAAGCGAGGAACAAGCCGTCCGGGTCGAACCACGGCTCGTTGCGCCGCTCGGCCAGCTGCGTTTCGGTCCAGCCGCCCTGTTCGGGATGGTCGGCGAAGGCGGCGTTGTTGACTCGCAGCAGTTCAGCGTCGTCGGCCGTTCCCGCGTAGGTGCGGACCCGCACGCCGGGAACGGGCCGGACCAAGTCGTGGGTGTCACGCAGCGTGCGGCGCATCTGCAGCAATTCGCGTACCGGGACGAGGCCCAGCGCGTCGGCGGTGGCCCGGGCCGGCTCGAGTGTGCCGTGCGCCCAGAACCGGTTCCGTCCGCCGGTCTCGGCCAGGGCCGCACGCGCCAGCGCCGTCCCGAAGCCGTGCCGGCGGACCCGCGGATGCACGACGAGTTCCGCCATCGCGGCTTCTGCGTCGTGCGAGAGATTGAGGTAACCGACGGTCCCGTCGGTCTCGGTGATGAGCAGATGCCCGGTGCGATCGTGCGCGAGCTCGCGCAGCACCTGTTCACCGACGGGCGCCACCCCATCGAATTCCGTTGTCGCCGTGACTAGTTCGCGCACTTGCCGCTGCTCGTCCGCGGTCAGCGCCGAGCGCCACTCGGGCGCGGTCACTGACTGCGCAACGGGTCGCCCAGGGGTTCTTGCATTTCCTCCGAGTCGGACTCGACGTCGGCGGCGGCTTCGTCGTCAGTGGCGTCGGCGATCGGGGCGCGGCCACGTGCAGGCCGGACGGCTTTGTAGCCGACGTTGCGGACGGTGCCGATCAATGCCTCGTATTCGGGGCCGAGTTTGGCGCGCAGCCGACGCACGTGGACATCCACGGTGCGGGTGCCGCCGAAGAAGTCGTATCCCCAGACTTCGTGCAGGAGCTGCGCGCGGGTGAATACCCGCCCGGCATGCTGGGCGAGGTACTTGAGCAACTCGAACTCTTTGTAGGTCAGGTCGAGCGGGCGGCCCCGCAGTCTCGCGGTGTAGGTGCCCTCGTCGATCACCAGCTCACCCAGGCTCACCTTGCCGGCGCTTTCCTGGTCGGCCAGCCCGCCGCGGCGCCCGACCACCAGCCGCAGCCTGGCGTCGATCTCGGCGGGCCCGGTGCTCGGCAGCAGGATCTCGTCCAGCCCCCAGTCGGCGCTGACCGCCACCAGACCACCTTCACTCACGACAGCCAAGACGGGGACCGACCGGCCCGCGGTGCTCAACAGCCGGCAAAGGCCACGGGCCGACGACAAATCGGTGCGCGCGTCCACCAGCACGGCGTCCGCAGTCCCAGCCTCGAGCAACGAGGACGGCTCCGCCGGTGCCGTGCGGACGGTGTGGGGAAGCAGCGACAACGACGGCAGGACCGGGTCGGGATGCAGCTCCGAGGTCAGCAGTAATAGCTCCAACTAGCCCCTCCAGCTCGGGGGAACGGCATCTTCCACAATTCGCAACGCAACGACGCGTTAGTTGCCAGGCCACCTAACGATAACTTGCCACCTGCCATTTTTGCGTGGTGACGATGCAGTGTGAGCCCCGCCACCCGGGTGGTCCGCGGCACGGCGCGCAGGGGGCTACGCGACAATATGCGGGTGCGCAAGGTCCTGATCGGGGTGGTGGCCGTGGCGATCGCGCTGGCCGCTGTTGTGGTCGGTGCCGTTGTTGTCGACTACGGAAGCAGCATCTACGCCGAATACCGGCTGTCCTGCAGCGTGCGCAAGGCGGCCAATCTGAGGTCCGAGCCGTTCGTGGCCATCGTGGCGTTTCCCTTCATCCCGCAGGCGATGCGCCACCACTACAACCAGGTGGAGATCAAAGCCAACGCCGTCGACCATGCAACGGTCGGCAAGGCCACCCTCGAAGCCACCATGTACGCGGTCGACCTGACCCACACGTCTTGGCTGATCGAACCCGCCGCGAAGCTGCCGGTGGGCAAACTGGAGAGCCGCATCATCATCGGCTCGACCCACCTGGGCCGCTATCTGGGCATCAGCGACCTGATGGTCGAGGCGCCGCCGAAGGAGACCAATACCGCCACCGGCGGCGTCACCGCGTCGGGCATCTCCGACAGCCACGGTCTGGTGTTCAGCGGCACCCCGCACTCGGCCAACTTCGAGCACCGGGTCAGCGTCTCGGTGGACCTTTCCATCGCCCCGGACGACCAGTCGACGCTGGTGATCACTCCGACCGGCGTCCTGACCGGGGCGGACACCGCGGATCAAGCCGTTCCGGATGACAAGCGGGATGCGGTGCTGCGCGCCTTCACCACCAGGGTGCCCAACCAGCGGCTCCCGTTCGGGGTGGCACCGAAGACCGAGGGCGCGCGCGGCTCAGACGTGATCATCGAGGGCATCAGTTATGGAGTGACCGTCGATCTGGACGGCTTCAAGCAGTCGTGACCCCGCCATCGCCGACGGCTTGCGGTCCGCGGGGCGACCGCCGCTGGATTTGATCACTGAACGTCATTCGGTAAGCTTGCCGACGTGCTAGCCCGCATTGAGCCCCTGCTCACCCAACGCCGCGCAGTCGATCTGTGCCGCACCGCGGGCTGTTGCTGTCGCTGTAGCTGCTGAGTCGCCGCGCACTTTCGCGCCGCACTCGGAGCAGCCCCGGAACGTTACCGTGGCCCGTCTCCCGTCGTTCGTTCCCTCAGCAGCAGGCGTATTCAGGAGTAGTACCGTGCCGATCAGCAACACCAACACCCAGCCGGACACCGTCGACGTGCGCGGCCCCAGGTTCGCCGCCTGGGTGACCACCGCGGTCCTGGTGCTCACGCTTGCCGTGTCCGCCGCGAGTCCGCTGGCGGCGGCGGTCATTCTGGGGGTGCAGGCCATTGTCTTCGCCATCGGCGCCGCGGGCGGCCCGCGCAAGCATCCCTATGGGCGGATATTCGCCCTCGTCGTTGCACCCCGGATCGGCCCCGTCACCGAGCGCGAACCGGTCGCACCGCTGAAGTTCGCCCAACTCGTCGGCTTGATCTTTGCGCTCGTGGGTGCCGTCGCGTTCGCCGCGGGCGCCTTCTTGGTCGGCGTCATCGCCACCGCCGGGGCGCTGGTCGCCGCGTTCCTGAACGCCGCCTTCGGCATCTGCCTGGGTTGCCAGCTCTACCCACTGGTTGCGCGTTTCCGAGGAGCCGCGCGCACCACATGACCTGTTCATAGAAAGCGATCGAAAGGATCCCCCGCATGGCACGCTCCGACGTCCTGGTCTCCGCGGACTGGGCCGAGAGCAATCTCGACGCAGCCGGTGTCGTCTTCGTCGAAGTCGACGAGGACACCAGCGCATACGACACCGGCCACATCCCCGGCGCGATCAGGCTGGACTGGCGTTCCGACTTGCAGGACCCGGTGAAGCGGGACTTCGTCGATGCGCAGCAATTCTCGAAACTGCTCAGCGAACGCGGCATCTCCAACGACGACACCGTGATCCTTTACGGCGGCAACAACAACTGGTTCGCCGCCTACGCCTACTGGTACTTCAAGCTGTACGGCCATGACAAGGTCAAGCTGCTCGACGGCGGCCGTAAGAAGTGGGAACTCGATGGGCGTGCACTGTCCAGCGACACGGTCACCCGGCCCGCAACCTCTTACACCGCCGCCGCCCCGGACAACAGCATCCGGGCTTTCCGCGACGAGGTCATCGCTGCCATCAACGCCAAGAACCTGGTCGACGTGCGCTCACCCGACGAGTTCTCCGGCAAGATCCTGGCGCCGGCGCATCTGCCGCAGGAGCAGAGCCAGCGTCCCGGCCATATCCCCGGAGCGATCAACGTGCCGTGGAGCAAGGCCGCCAACGAGGACGGAACCTTCAAATCCGACGAGGAGTTGGCCAAGCTCTACGCCGACGCCGGACTGGACGGCACCAAGGAAACGATCGCGTACTGCCGCATCGGAGAGCGTTCGTCGCACACCTGGTTCGTGCTCCGGGAATTACTCGGCCACAAAAACGTCAAGAACTACGACGGAAGTTGGACGGAATACGGCTCCCTGGTGGGTGCCCCGATTGAGTTGGGAAGCTGATATGTGCTCTGCCCCGAAGCAAGGAGTGACGTTGCCCGCCAGCGTCGACTTGGAAAAGGAAACGGTGATCACCGGCCGGGTCGTGGACAGCGACGGCCAGGCGGTGGGTGGCGCGTTCGTCCGCTTGCTCGACTCGTCGGACGAGTTCACCGCCGAGGTCGTCGCGTCGGCCACGGGCGACTTCCGATTCTTCGCGGCGCCAGGGTCCTGGACGCTGCGGGCGTTGTCGGCGGCCGGCAACGGGAACGCCGTGGTGACCCCGTCGGGCGCGGGCATCCACGAGGTGGACGTCAAGATCGCCTGAGACCCCGGCTGCCCTGACCGGGATCTCCCGCGGCGAATAGACTTGTCCCCGTGGTGCTCTTCTTCGAGATCATGCTGGTCGTCGCCGTCGTGGTGATCTCATGGTTCGCGCTCTACACGCTGTACCGGCTCATCACCGACGAATCGTGACCGCTGACGACCTGGGTTCTTCTGCGAGCTCCGGCGATCGCGCGGTGGCCGCCGCCGCTGAGCGCGCCAAGCTGACCGCCGGCCGCAACATTCCCGCCTTCGACGACCTGCCGCTTCCCGCCGACACCGCCAACCTGCGCGAAGGCGCCAACCTGCATGACGCACTGCTGGCGCTGCTGCCGCTCGTCGGTGTGTGGCGCGGAGAAGGCGAGGGCCGCGGACACGACGGGGATTACCGTTTCGGCCAGCAGATTGTGGTCTCGCACGACGGCGGCGACTACCTGAACTGGGAATCCCGCTCGTGGCGGCTCGACGAGACGGGCGATTACCAGGCACACGGCTTGCGCGAAACGGGCTTCTGGCGCTTTGTCAGCGATCCCGACGACCCCACCGAGTCTCAGGCCATCGAGTTGCTGTTGGCCCACTCGGCCGGGTACGTGGAACTGTTCTACGGACGGCCCCGTACCCAGTCGTCGTGGGAGCTGGTGACCGATGCGCTGGCCCGCAGCCGATCGGGTGTGCTGGTCGGCGGTGCCAAACGGCTCTACGGGATCGTCGAGGGCGGCGACCTGGCCTATGTCGAGGAACGGGTGGACGCCGACGGCGGCCTCGTTCCCCACCTTTCGGCGCGGCTCTCGCGGTACGCCGGGTAACCGCCCAGCTCATTCAGCCTCCAAGCGGTCGTCTCCAGTGTCATCATGTGCGTGCAACCACGATCTGAGGAGGTCGGCGGATGCGTCGTAGTGTGACGACGTCCCCTCCTGTCCGCCGTATCGCGTCCGTTGCCGGCCTGCTTCTCCTTGGCTATCTGTGCCTCTTGGCGCTGCGGCCTGTGAGCAGGGACGCATTGCCGGCGTGGTTGAGGTGGTTCGGTCAGCCCGGCTCGGGGCCGACGCTGTTGGTGACCTTGGCGATCCTGGCGTTATTCGTCATGGCGTTCCGATCGACGGGCGGCGGCCGCGCAACAGGTATCTCGTTCACCGTTATCGCGGCCCTGATCGGTTTGACCGCCATACTCGGCCTCAGCTCCTTTTGGTCTTGCCACGATGCAAACCACCCGGCGCTGTTCACCCCGCTGATGGCTACCGCCTCGTTAGTCAAGGGCAGCACCGGTGATTTCTCGCTGAGCGGACAACCCTGCCCTGTGCCCACCCCAATCGCCTTGGAGGTGGCACGGGTGACCGCCCTGGCCGCGATCTTCACTGGATTGGGTGGCGTTGTTATCGCGGCCTTTCGGTCCCAGGTGGACCGATTACGGGCGAACCTCGCAGACTCCGTCACTGTCATCGTGGGCATTGACGACGAGACCCAGGCGATGATCAGCGGGATCGCGGAGACGTTGGACCGTCGCAACACCTTGGTGGTGATCACCAACGCGGGTGACGACCACGTACAGCGGGCCCGCAGGCAGGGTGCCCGAGTGGTGCTGGTCGATTTCAGCACGCCGTCCACCCTTGTGTCGCTGCGACTGTGGCGCCACCTCGCACGGCTCTACTTGATGGCGCCCGATCCGGCGATCAATCTGTTGTGGCTTGACCTGATCGGTCGTCGGCTCGCCGAGGTCGGTCACAAGCAGCGGTTGCCGCTCATCGTGCGCATGGACGACCCGTGGTTGGCCGAAGCGTGGCGCGCCCAGCAATTCGGTGGATCGGACACCCGGTGGGCGGCCGACGTGATCGGAAAGTACGAGGTGACCGCAGCCCGGCTCCTCGACAGCATCATCGACGCCCAGACAATTCAGCGGGTATTCGTATGCGGCACTTCGCAATTAACCCTGGCGTTGTGCGCGGACCTGACCCGCCGCGCCCTCGAGCGTGACTTCTATACGCCTCCGGATGCACTCCCGCTACCGGCGCTCACCCTCGTCGAACGCGACGCCGACGACTACTTGCGGGATCACGACTTTCATCGCCAGCAGGCCGGCTTCATGTCGGATGGACCGGCGATCGATGCGGTATCGGAGGCAGCAACGGTACCCACCATGCTGCGTTTGATTGGCGATGCCGACCCGAAGACCAGCGCGGTGATTTTGGTCGACACTCAGGCAGCGATGGCAAGTAGGCTGGCTGCGCGCTTCCCCGAGATGCCAGTTTACGCATCGGATCTCAACACCAACCTCGCTGACGACGCGATCCGGGTCGTGGGAATGCTGCAGTCGTACTCGCTGGTGCTCGACAGTCGTGAGGGCCGAGTCCAGGATGCTTGGGAGCGTGCGGCGAGGCTGATTCACGAGCGCTATGTCTCGACGATCGACCCGGGGGGGCCGCGGTCGCCGGCCGCGATGCCGTGGGCCGACCTCAATGAGTTCTACCGCGGGTCCAACCGACGTCAGGTACGCAACGCCCTGTGGATGGTGGAAAACATCGCGGGGCACACCTGGAATACGTGGGGCAGCCCACCGGCGCAACTTTCCGGGAACGACATGGTGGGATTGCCGCCATTGGAGCAGCTTGCTCTGATGGGCTTCGACCGGGATTCCGCGATGAGCATGGCGCGGGCTGAGCACGAGGACTGGTGTCGCTATTACCGCGACCACGGCTGGAAATACGGTTCGCCTCGCGATGATTCACGAAAGATCCACGACAAGCTGGTCGACTGGTCGGTGGTGGAAAGCACGCCGGACTTGCTCAATACCGCTGTGCGGAGCTTGGCGGGTACTTTGTGGAGCCTGCGCCAGCTGGGCTTCCGGTCGCGCCCGATGTGGCAATCCTTCACTCGGGTCGGGACGGTCAGCGCGGAACAACGCGACGCCCCGTGGACGTGGACGTCGGATTCCGGGCACACCATGCGCGCCGACGCCGGCGACTGGGCGCTCCAGGAAGACGGAAAGATCTGGTCCGTGCGCGACGCCATTTTCCGCGACACGTATGAACCGGCAATTGACGGGAAATGGCAACGCAGGGGCTGCGTTCAGGCACGTCCCGCGCACGCTGGTGAAACGGTCAACACCCTGGAGGGCCCCACCATCGCCGCCGAGGGCGACTGGATCGTACGCGGGGAGACCGGCGAACAATGGCCCGTTCCCGGCGAGGAATTCGGGCGGCGCTACGCCGAATTTCAGCCCACCCAAGAAAGCCATATTTTGAATGGCGACGAGCGATAAGCGTCGAGGGCGCAATCGACTCGAATGGCGCTGAATTGGCCATCCCGAAAGGGTCTAGCACTGATACGGTATCGGCGCATGTGGAAGGTCGCATGCGGGCTATGGCCAACTTGGTTCGCTCGGCCTCACCTTAGGAGACTGTGATGGCGCTGTTTCTCAGCTACTCGAGCCAGGACAGGTCAACGGTCGATGCCCTGGCGGCCGCCCTTCGCCGCGCCCAACAGCAAGTGTGGTTCGACCAAGAGCTAGGCGGCGGCGACTCCTGGTGGGCCAAGATCCTCGAGCAGATCCGTGCCTGCGACCTGTTCCTCGTCGCGCTCTCAAGCAACTGGTTACAGTCCAAACCCAGTCAGTCCGAGCTGCGCTACGCGCAGGCTTTGAACAAGCCGATCCTTCCGGTTCGCATCGGCGACATAGGCAGCATGCGCGTGAATCCGCTTGCCGCATTGCAGATCATCGACTACCGGAATCCGACCGTTGACGCCGGCATTCAACTGGTCACCGCCGTGCACTCGCTCACCGCTAAGCCCCACCCCTTGCCCGATCCGCTGCCCGACGAGCCGCCCGTCCCGTTCGGCTACATAACACGGTTGGGCGACATGCTTGCCGAGAAGGAGCTCAGCCCGCAGCAGCAGCTCCAATTGTTGGTCGAACTCAGATCCGGACTCGATGAGGACGGCGACGACCCGAGCGCCCGCAGCGACATCGCCCAACTGTTGCGGATGCTGCGTCTGCGCCACGACGTCACCTACCGCACCCGAAACGACATCGACAATGTGCTGGCGTCGATCGACTCTGACCAGGAAGAGTCGCCGACGACACCCGACGCCAAGGCGCAGGCGCCGAAGACCTTTTCGGAAGGCACGGCCACTGCGACGACACCAGGCGGCGCATCAACCGCGACCGCGGTCCCTGCCTCGGCCGGCGGCGATTCCAAGAGGCGGCTCATCATCATCGGCGGAGCCGCGCTCGCGGTCGTCGTCGCAATCGTGGTGGGGGTTGTCGTCATGAGCCAGGGATCAACTTCGAAGAAGGCACCGGCCGGGACACGTGCTACGGCGACGGGGGCGGCCACGGTAGCGCCCCCACAGGGGGCGACCGGGCAGGCGGCGCCCGCGCCGGAGCCGAACGCGCGGCTGGACTCGCTTTTGCTCGACGCTGGGCAGGTGACCACCATCATGGCAGCGCCACAAACCCTGGAAATCGCGAGCAGCGAGACGACCACGCGGCTACGTCCGGACGAGAACTTGTCAAATCCGGCTTGCTTCGCCGCGTTCGATCCGATTCGGCAGTCCGCCTACCAAGGCTTCACGCCGACGGGAGTCAGCGGGCAGGGCTTGGATACGGCGGACAGCAGCTACCGCGTTTACCAAGCCGCGGTCAGCTTCAAAAGCGCAGCGGAAGCCAATGATTTCCTGAAGGCATCGACCCAGAAATGGAAGGCTTGCAATGGCTTAACCGTGCGGTTCAATAACAAGGCCAACTGGACCTTCGGGAACGTGGTCGAGGCTCCGTCAAGAATTACCCTGTCGCGCAAGCCGGGAGATCCCAGCCGTGCATCCTGCGAGCGCGTGCTGAGCGCGGTAGCTGATGTTGTGCTCGACGTCATGGCCTGCGAAGTGGGCATCCAGGACCAAGGCGGTCAGATCGCCGATGCGATGGCCGCCAACGTGAAGTGAACGCGCACGGCTCTCCGGTGTCGTGACATGGAGCGGCCCCCGAGCAAGGCTCCTGGTTGGACAGACCGGAAGCTCGGGGGCCGGGTGGCTACGGGGAATTCGCCAGCGCGCGTAAATCGCCGGCTCTTCGAAAGCCACTGCTGCTAGCGCGCAGCCACCTCACATGTCCATGAAGCTATCAATTTCGCGGACCACCTCCCTTCTTGTGTACGGCCGACCGTACCCGGGATTCCGCAAGCCGACAACACAATTCAGCGCTTAGCGATCACTGACGATCGCCGAGTCGACCAGTGCGGCGAATTCGGCGGCCAGCGGAGACCGGGGCAGCGGCCGACCGTCGAGCGTGTGTACGCGGGCAGCCAACGTCATACTCGAGACCAGCCAGATCCCCTGCGCCGCATTGAGATCGGCAAGCCGCAACGCGCGGTAGTCGCAGTCGTAGCCCTTGGTCCGCGCCACCTCGAAGAGGGCCTGCTGCGTGGTGCCACGCAAAATCGGATACCACGGCGGCGGTGTCAGCAGGCACAGGTCCCCACCGGCCTCCGTTGCGATCACCACCGTCGAGCGCGGTCCTTCCAGGATGTAGCCGTCCGAGCTGACGAAGATGACGTCGCCGGCGCCTTGCCGGGCGGCATGACGCAGGGCGGCCATGTTGACCGCATAGGACAGGGTCTTGGCGCCGGCGAGCAGCCACGGCATCGCGTCGGCGCCGGCGGCGGGCAGTCCACGGTCCAACGTCATCGCGGCCAGGCCCTCGCGCCGGACCGCCGTCACTCGTTCGGGGACGGCGTTGACCATCACGTAGGTAGTCGGCGTCGTCCCGCCCTCCCGGCCGCGGCTGTAGATCAGCCGCATCGCGCCTTCGTCAGCGGTGTCCGCGACCCACTGCCGAGTGGCCAGGTCGATCGCATCGCGCCAGCTCGGCAGGTCGGGCTCGGGCAGGTCCATCAGCCTCGCCGACTGGGTCAGCCGCTGCAGATGGGACTCGACCAGGCAGGGTCTGCCGTCGCGAACCAGCAGCGTCTCGAAGATGCCGTCGCCGCGAACCGCCGCCAAGTCGTCGGCGTGCAGCAGAGGCGCGTCCGGCGGATGAATCGCGCCGTCCAGCGTGACGATCACACCCGCCTGGCCTGCCATGGAGGTAAAGCCTAGCCGCGGGTGTGCGGCCCGCCGCACGCTCGGCGGCGGGTGTGCGGCCAGCCGCACGCTCGGCGACGCGGTCGCGGCTAATCCGTAGAGTTGACGTGTGAATCGCGCCGGCGACGATGCGGAGCCTAGCGATGTGGGGGTACCTCCCGCTTGCGGGGGAGAGGAGCGGCGCACATGAATCCAGTCCCCGCGCCCGATGCCGGACCCGACGCGGGCGCCGTCTGGCATTACGGCGATCCCCTGGGCGAGCAGCGCGCGGCCGAAACCGCTGCGGTCGTGGTGGACCGCTCGCACCGCGCCGTCCTCACCCTGACCGGTAGCGATCGCCAGAAGTGGCTGCACAGCATCTCCACTCAGCACGTCAGCGACCTCGCCGAGGGCGCCAGCACGCAGAACCTCAGCCTCGACGGTCAGGGCCGCGTCGAGGACCACTGGGTCCAAACCGAACTCGGCGGCACCACCTACCTGGATACCGAACCCTGGCGCGGCGAACCGCTGCTGGAATACCTGCGCAAGATGGTCTTCTGGTCTGATGTCACCCCGGCTGCCGCCGACATGGCGGTGCTTTCGCTGTTGGGGCCGCGCCTGTGCGACCGGGCGGTGCTCGACACGCTCGGCGTGGACGCCCTGCCCGCCGAGCTGACGGCGATCCCGGTGGCCGGCGGGGGCTTTCTGCGACGGATGCCCGGCGGTCCCGCCGGCCAGATCGAACTGGATTTGGTGGTCCCGCGCGGCCAGTCCGCGGGCTGGCAGGAACGTTTGGTGCAGGCGGGCCTGCGACCTGCGGGGGTGTGGGCGTACGAAGCGCACCGGGTGGCGGCGCTGCGCCCGCGATTGGGCGTCGACACCGATGAGCGCACGATTCCGCACGAGGTGGGGTGGATCGGCGGTCCCGGCGGGGGCGCCGTCCACCTGGACAAGGGCTGTTATCGGGGGCAAGAGACAGTCGCGCGGGTGCATAACCTCGGTAAACCGCCCAGGATGCTGGTGTTGTTGCACCTCGACGGTTCGGTCGAGCGGCCCTCGACGGGTGACCCGGTGCTCGCCGGCGGTCGCGCGGTCGGTCGCCTTGGCACCGTGGTGGACCACGTGGACCTCGGGCCGGTGGCCCTGGCGCTACTCAAACGCGGGGTGCCCGCCGACACGGAACTGGCGACCGGCCCGCAGGCTTCGGTGGCTGCGGTGATCGACCCGGATTCGCTGCCGGCCGCAGAGCAGATCGGCGCGGGACGGCTGGCCGTTGAACGCTTGCGGGGCGGTGCGAGATAATTGTGAATGACGTCCGCCACAGCGGCAGGGGGGACCGACACCCGACCGTAAGGCACGGTAAACTGTCAGCAGGACAATAACGACACCAGGAGATCGGAGCCGCCTACTCGTTAGGCCGCTCCGTTATTGCGCGAGGGGGTTCCCCCATGGGCCGCGGCCGGGCTAAGGCAAAGCAGACCAAGGTTGCTCGAGAACTCAAATACAGTTCCCCGCAGACCGACTTCCAGCGGCTTCAGCAAGAGCTGGCAGGAACGGGTGCCGACGACTCCACCGACCTGGAGGACGACGGCGTCGCCGACTCCTGGGCAGACAGCGACGACTGGCGTCGCTAAGACCAGCACCACTGCGCCGGTGCCATCCGCTTCGGCACGGCGCTAGCCCGGCTCCCGGCTTTTAGAATCTCGGGTGCTGCCCGACGAGCTTTGCCCGCGGGCCCTCTTTACCGCCTTTGCAGACGGTTCCCAACACCCAGCAGTCCAGGTGGCGGGCCGTCAAGATGGCCAGGGCCCGGTCGGTGTCCTCCGGGGCGACGACGGCGACCATGCCCACGCCCATGTTGAACGTCTTCTCCATCTCCTCGCGCGTCACCCGGCCACGCTGGGCGATCATGGCGAACACCGGTGCTGGCGTCCAGGTCCCGCGGTCGATCTCGGCGACCAGGCCGTGCGGGATGACGCGTTGCAGATTGCCGGCCAATCCGCCGCCGGTGACATGGCAGAACGTGCGGACATGGGTTTCGGCGGTCAACGCCAGGCAGTCTTTGGCGTAGATCCGGGTGGGTTCCAAGAGCTCTTCGCCCAGCGTGCGGCCGAACTCCTCCACATAACCCGCCAAGTTCATCCGGTCGATCTCGAGCAGCACCGTGCGGGCCAGAGAGTAGCCGTTGGAATGCAGGCCGGAGGAGCCCATCGCGATGATGGTGTCGCCGGGTTTGACGCGTTCGGGACCCAACACGTCGTCGGCCTCGACGACGCCGATACCGGTCGCCGAGATGTCGTAGTGGTCCGGTTCCATCAGGCCGGGGTGCTCGGCCGTTTCGCCGCCGAGCAGCGCGCAGCCGGCGCGCACGCACCCCTCGGCGATACCCGCCACGATCGCGCTGAGGCGTTCGGGCACGGTCCGGCCCACCGCGATGTAGTCCTGCAGGAACAGCGGCTCGGCGCCGCAGACCACGAGGTCGTCGACCACCATCGCAACCAGGTCCAGGCCGACGGTGTCGTGCTTGTCCATCGCCTGGGCGACCGCCAGTTTGGTTCCGACACCGTCGGTGGACGCCGCCAGCAGCGGTTCGCGGTAATCGTTGCGCAACGCGAACAGTCCGGCGAACCCACCTAGGCCGCCCCGCACCTCGGGCCTGGTGGCCTTCGTCGCCAGCGGCTTGAACATTTCAACGGCGCGGTCGCCGGCCTCAATGTCCACCCCGGCCGACGCGTAGGTGATGCCGTGGGTGCCCGGGCTTCGTCCGGGGCTTTTTCCGGGATCCGTCATCGCGATAAAGGCTACCGGGCGCCGCCGACCGCCGTTATCAAACGTCTTGGAAGGGGCGCGCCGGACGTCCCTCAGTGGACGATCGGCACTTCGTCGGGTGCCAGATCGTCGAGACCGGCTCCGCGGGCGGCATTGGTGAGCATGTGCTCGATGACGTTCTTGCCCAAGGCAGTCTCCTCGGGCAGTTCGATCGGATACTTGCCGTCGAAGCAGGCGGTGCAGAGCCGCGACGCGGGTTGTTCGGAGGCCGCCACCAGGCCGCGCAGCGAGATGTAGCCGAGGGTGTCCGCGCCGATGGCGTGCCGCACCGCCTCGAGAATCTCCTCTTTGTCCTGCACGGCGTTGGCGATCAGTTCGGCCGGCGACGGGAAGTCGATGCCATAGAAGCAGGGCCACTTCACCGGCGGCGACGCGATACGCACGTGGACTTCGACGGCGCCGGCCTCGCGCAGCATGCGCAGCAGCGCGCGCTGGGTGTTCCCGCGCACGATCGAGTCGTCGACGACGATGAGCCGCTTGCCTCGGATGACCTCGCGAAGTGGGTTGAGCTTCAACCGGATACCGAGCTGGCGGATGGTCTGGGACGGCTGGATGAAGGTCCGCCCGACGTAGGCGTTCTTCATCAAGCCCTGTCCGTACGGGATGCCGGACTCCTGCGCGTATCCCACCGCGGCGGGGGTACCCGACTCCGGGACCCCGATCACCAGGTCGGCGTCGACCGGGCATTCGCGGGCCAGCCGGCGACCGATCTCCACCCGGGTGGCGTGCACGGACCGGCCGGCGATCGTGCTGTCCGGACGCGCCAGGTAGACGTATTCGAAGACGCAGCCCTTGGGGGTGGGGTTGGCGAAACGCGTGGAGCGCACCCCGTCGGCATCGATCGCGAGCAGCTCGCCCGGCTCGATGTCGCGCACGAACGACGCGCCGACGATGTCGAGGGCTGCCGTTTCGGAGGCCACCACCCAGCCGCGATCCAGCCGTCCGAGTGAAAGTGGCCGCACCCCATGCGGATCGCGGCACGCATACAGCGTGTTCTCGTCCATGAACGTCAGGCAGAACGCGCCGCGCACGGTTGGCAGCAGATCCAGGGCCGCCTGCTCCAGCGTGGAATCGGCCGCGCCGTGGGCCAGCAGCGCGCCCAAGATGTCGGAGTCCGTCGTGGCCGGGGCGGGGGCGCGCCGGGCGATCAGGCCCGCGTCGCGGGCGCGGGCGGCAAGCTCAGCGGTGTTGACCAGGTTTCCGTTGTGCCCCAGAGCGACGCCGGTGCCGGCGGCGGTGTTGCGGAACACCGGTTGCGCGTTCTCCCAAGTGGTGTCGCCCGTGGTGGAGTAGCGGCAATGCCCGATGGCCACATGGCCCGGCATCGCCGCGAGCGTCTGCTCGTCGAACACCTGGCTGACCAGGCCCAAGTCTTTGAAGACGAGGACCTGCGATCCGTCGGCGACGGCGATACCCGCGGCTTCCTGCCCGCGATGCTGCAGGGCGTACAAGCCGTAATAGGTGAGTTTTGCGACGTCCTCGCCCGGGGCCCAAACCCCAAAGACACCACACTCTTCACGAGGCGAGTTCAGGTCCTGCTCAGGTTCTCCGGCGGTCACGATTGGGCGGCTCCCTGGGGAACGATTGGTGACGAAACGGAGTCTACGGGTCCGACGCCCGCGACCGCGAATTAACAGCGCGTGTTGGGCGGCGAAAATTCCCGCAGCCGACCCTAAACCTGCAGTTCAGAGTTGTCATTCAGCCGACACCGAACAAGGGCAGACAGTGTTCGATCTCACCCGTCCGAGCGCCGGAAAGGCTCAGCGCACCGGCGTCCTTCGCGTCCTGGAAGGACAGCATCCCGGTCGCCAGCAACAGCCACGTCCGCGGATCGGTCTCCACCACGTTGGGAGGCGTGCCCCGGGTGTGCCTCGGCCCGGCGACGCATTGCACCGCCACAAACGGCGGGATACGCACCTCGACGCTGGCGCCGGGCGCCACGGCGGCCAGAGTGCGGGCGGTGAGCCGGACGGCCGCGGCCAGCCCCTCGCGGTCGGGCCCCGGCAGGGATTCGTCGCGCAACCAATCCGCCACCGCCAACACGGCCTGCCGAGTCTTTGCCGGATCGGCCTTTTCACGGGCGGCCATACCCTAGGGTCTCAAACTCATGGAGCGTCGTCGCTTGCGGCGCGGGCCACCGTACAAGACCGTCGGCCTCGTGACGGTCATCATCATGGGTTTGGCCGGGTCGCTCCTGTACTTGCAGTTCCGTGGCGACCTCACGCCGACGACGAAGCTCACCATGGTCGCCACCCGGGCCGGGCTGGTGATGGATCCGGGATCCAAGGTCACCTACAACGGAGTGCAGATCGGCCGGGTGGCGAGCATCTCCGAGATCACCCGCGACGGCAAGCCGGCCGCCAAGGTGGTCCTGGACATCACCCCCCGGTACGTCGCGATGATCCCGGCCAACGTGGCGGCCGCCATCAAGGCGACCACGGTATTCGGCAACAAATACGTCGCGTTGAACTCGCCGTCTCAGCCCGCAGCCCAAGCGATCACACCGTCGACCGTGATCGATGCGAGGTCCGTGACGACCGAATTCAACACCGTGTTCGAGACACTCATCTCGATCGCGGAGAAAGTCGACCCGGTCAAGGTGAATCTGACGCTCAGCGCGGCCGCGCAAGCCCTGACGGGATTGGGCGACAAGTTCGGCGCCGCTGTGGTCAACGGCAACACGATCCTCGACGACGTGAATCCCCAGATGCGCGAAATCCGCGTTGACGTCCAGCGGTTGGCCGCGCTCGGTGACACGTACGCCAACGCCTCGCCGGACTTGTGGGACGCGCTCGACCACGCGGTGACCACGGCGCGGACGCTCAACCGCCAGCAAGCCGACCTGGACGCGGCGCTGCTGGCGGCGGCCGGACTGGGCGGCGCGGGCGCCGACGTATTCGGTCGCGGCGGGCCGTACCTGGCGCGGGGGGCCGCCGATCTGGTCAGCTCCAGCCAGCTGCTCGACGAGTACAGTCCGGAAATCTTTTGCACCATTCGGAATTTCAACGAAGTCGGACCCAAGATCCACAACGCCCTCGGCGACAACGGCTACTCGTTGGGCGCCCACGCCGCGGGCGCAATCGCCGGGGCGCCCAATCCCTACATCTGGCCGGAGAATCTGCCCCGGACCAACGCCAGAGGCGGTCCCGGCGGTCTGCCTGGCTGTTGGCAGACCATCACTCGGCAGTTGTGGCCGGCGCCGTTTCTGGTGATGGACACCGGCGCAAGCATGGCCCCCTACAACCACTTCGAACTCGGCTCACCACTTTTCGTCGAGCATGTGTGGGGTCGGCAGCTGGGCGACTACACCATCAACCCGTGACGCCGCACGCCCAGCGCGGCGATCGCGCCGGCCTCGTTGATGGCCAAATGCACCAACATGGGCGCGGCGAGGCTGCCGGAACGGTCTGCCAGCCAACCGAATAACCAGCCCGCGATGCCCGTCACCAATACGGTGCCCACCACCGGGTCGCCCGCCGACCTCGCATCCGCGACGTGGGAGAGCCCAAAGCACGCCGCTT
Organism: Mycobacterium sp. 852002-51613_SCH5001154; assembly: GCF_001667425.1. NCBI lineage: Bacteria > Bacillati > Actinomycetota > Actinomycetes > Mycobacteriales > Mycobacteriaceae > Mycobacterium > Mycobacterium sp. 852002-51613_SCH5001154. The sequence goes on from NZ_LZII01000054.1 coordinate 96,136, forward strand.
GCAATAACATTCCACCCGACCGGCCGCACGCCCCGGAAGCGGCGGCGGTCAGCGCGGCGCGGAACGCGGCCTCCTCGGCCCAGACGGTCCCGACGGGGATGCGCAGCAGCAACCAGCCGGGCACCGATCCGGGCGGTTCCCGCTCGGCCATCGATGCCCGCACCAACGGCACCGCCGTCGTCGCCGCGATCACGCTTGCCGCCGCCGCTCCGGCCGCCGACCCAAGCCGCAGCCCCGTCCACAGCCGCGGCGGAGATAGACCCAGCGGAGCACGCGTCACCAGCACCAGCAGGCCGGCCGCGCCGGCCTGGACCGCGGCGCGCCACGCCGGGGGCAGTCGCGGGCCCAAGAAGCTCCAGCCAACCAGGGCGGCGGCCAAAGAGAACGCTTGCGCCCGGCGAAAACCGGTTCGGCCCATCAGGGTTCGCTGCTGGGTCTCATCCGAAGAGGCGGGGCAGCACTGCCTCGGACGTCTCGCGCAGTTCCTCCAGCGACGCGGTGAATAGGCCCTGAACCTCCACCGCGTCCGAGTCCTGATCGACGACGCCGATGCGCACCGCGGGCAGCCCGCGCGCCTCACACATCGCCCGGAACCGGCTCTCCTCGGTGCGCGGCACCGCCACCAAGACCCGGCCCGCCGACTCGGAAAACAACGTGACGAACGGATCGGTACCCTCGGGAAGCACGATGCGGCAACCGGTTTCGCCCGCCAGGGCCGCCTCCACGATCGCCTGCGCAAGCCCGCCCTCGGACAGGTCGTGCGCCGCGGACACCAGTCCGTCGCGAGAGGCCGCGGTCAGCACCTCGGCCAATAATCTTTCGCGTGCCAGGTCCACCGCGGGCGGCACCCCACCCAGGTGGTCGGCCGTCACCTGCGCCCAGATGGAACCGTCGAGTTCATCGTGCGTATCACCCAGCAGCATCAGGGCCTGGCCCGGTTCGCCGCCCAGACCGGTTGGGATGCGCCGGCCGACATCGTCGAGCACACCGAGCACGCCGACTACCGGCGTGGGCAGAATCGCCGCCGACCCAGTCTGGTTGTAGAAGCTGACGTTGCCGCCGGTAACCGGAATGCCAAGGGCCGCACAACCATCGGCCAGCCCCCGCACCGCCTGAGAGAACTGCCACATCACCCCGGGATCCTCCGGAGAGCCGAAATTGAGGCAGTTTGTCACCGCGACGGGGGTGGCGCCGGTGACGGCGACGTTGCGGTAGGCCTCGGCCAGCGCGAGTTGGGCTCCGACGTAGGGGTCGAGCAGCGTGTAGCGCCCCGACGCGTCAGTCGACAAAGCGATGCCGCGGCCGGTGGTTTCGTCGACACGGAGCACGCCGCCATCGGCGTGCTCGGCCAGCACGGTGTTGCCGCGCACATAGCGGTCGTACTGCTCGGTGATGAAGGCACGGCTGCACAGGTGCGGGCTGCCCAGCAGTGCAAGCAGAGTCGCGCGCAGCTCCTGCCCGGTCGTTGGCCGCGGCAGGCCGGTGGACCGGTCGGCGTTCAGGGCGTCCTGCGATTCGGGCCGCGCGAGCGGCCGCTGGTACACCGGGCCCTCGTGCGCCACGGTGCGCGGCGGCACGTCGACGATCGTTTCGCCGCGCCAGGTGATCCGCAATCGGTCGCCGTCGGTGACCTCGCCGATCACCGTGGCCAGCACCTCCCATTTGCGGCAGACCGCCAGGAAGGCGTCCACGTTCTCCGGCGCCACCACCGCGCACATCCGCTCCTGCGACTCGCTGCAGAGCACCTCCGCGGGCGTCATGTCCTTGGCCCGCAACGGGACGGCATCGAGCTCGATCGCCATCCCGCCGTCCCCGGCCGATGCTAATTCCGATGTGGCACAGGATAATCCGGCCCCGCCCAGATCCTGGATGCCGATCACCAAGCCGCCCGCGTAGAGCTCGAGGCAGCACTCGATGAGCACCTTCTCCATGAAGGGGTCGCCCACTTGCACCGACGGGAGCTTCTTGCGGGACCCTTCGCTGTCGAAGGTTTCCGACGCCAGCACCGATACCCCACCGATGCCGTCGAGGCCGGTGCGCGCGCCGAACAGGATGATCTTGTTTCCGGTGCCAGAGGCGAACGCCAGGTGCAGGTCTTCCTGGCGTAACACGCCGACGCACAACGCGTTTACCAACGGATTGCCGGCGTAGCACGCATCGAAGACCGTCTCGCCGCCGATGTTGGGCAACCCGAGCGAGTTGCCATAGCCGCCGATGCCGCGGACCACCCCGTCGACCACCCGGCGCGTGTCGGGGGCGTCGGCGGCGCCGAACCGAAGCTGGTCCATCACCGCGACCGGCCGCGCGCCCATGGCCATGATGTCGCGGACGATGCCGCCCACGCCGGTCGCCGCACCCTGGTAGGGCTCGACATAGGACGGGTGGTTGTGCGACTCTACTTTGAAGGTGACCGCCCAGCCGTCACCGATGTCGACCACGCCCGCGTTTTCGCCGATTCCGGCCAGCATGCCCGCACGCATGGCGTCGGTGGTGGTCTCGCCGAAGTAGCGCAAATGAACCTTCGACGACTTGTACGAGCAGTGCTCGCTCCACATCACCGAGTACATCGCCAGCTCGGTGTCGGTGGGTCTGCGGCCCAGGATCTCGCGGATCCGCTCGTACTCGTCCTCTTTGAGGCCCAGCTCGGCGAACGGCTGCGGCTGGTCGGGGCTGGCAGCGGCGTGCTCGACGGTGTCGGTCGCCTGGGTGCGGGCGCTCGTCCCGGAGACAGTCACGCCAGACAGTCTAGGGCGACGCCGCCATCGCCGTGGGGCGCCGCGTGGCTATTGCCCGACGACGCAGAAGACGTTGCCCTCCGGGTCGGCCAGCACCACCCAGCGAAAATTGTCGCCGAATGTGTGCCGGCCGACCTCCGTGGCCCCGCCGGCCGTCAGCCGGGAGACCTCGGCGTCAACGTCGGCGGCACCGAAGTCGAGGTGCACCCGGTTCTTCCCGGGCGTGGGATCGGGCACCTTCTGGAATCCGAGCCGGGGCCCTTCCGACAAGCTCACCGCGGTGAACTCGTCGGCGAGCAACTCCTGCGTCGTACCCCCGAACTGCTCGGCCCACCATCCGGCCAGCATCGCGGGGTCGCTGCAGTCGAAAGTGATCATCTCCACGTTGAGCGCCATACCGCCAGACCTTAGGCCTCGGAGTGACTCGGGTGAAAGGACTGCGCGGATCGCCGCGGTAATCCGGCGGTTAAGCGATGGTCAGGAAGTCGGCCATCATGGCCATGTCCTCGTGCTCGAGGTTGTGGCAATGCAGAAGGTACGAGCCGGCGTAGTCGGTGAATCGGGTGAGGACTTCCACCGCCTCGGCCGGGCGGACGTCGACGGTGTCTTTCCAGCCCATATCGAAACGTCCGGGTGCGCGGTTGTTGCGGGACAGCACTTGGAAGGAGTTCAGGTGCACATGAACGGGATGGTGGAACTCGGTGATGAACCGCCAGATTTCCGTCGTGCCGATCCTCGGGCGCGCCAGCGGCCGGCCCGGTTCATATGGCAGGTCGTTGATCGTCCATACCCCTCTTCTGCCTAGGCGGAAGAGGAAGGTCCGAGTGCCCACCACTTGCTCTCGGCTTAGGGGGGCGCTTGTGCTGAGCCGGTCGGGGATCGCCGAATCATCGGCACGGTCGGTGCCGACGATGTCGAACCGCATAACCTCGGCGGCGCTTCCGGCACCCAACAGGTTGAGTAGACGCACGCGTGTTCCGCTTTGGTAGCGGCCGAAGTCGACCGCGACCTCGAAGCGTTCGGCCGGAGCGATGTCGATGAAGTCATGGCTTACCGGCCGCGCGAGCAATCCCCCATCACTGCCGATTTGCACCAGCGCCGACCCTCCGGGCGGCTGCGGGTCCAATTGCAGCCGGTAGCGACGGGCATTGGATGCGTTGAGTAGCCGCAGGCGATAGCGGGCCGGATCGGTTTGCAGCACCGGCCATGGCGCACCGTTGACGAGGATGACGTCACCCAGGACGCCGTTCATGTAGTCGCCGGTCACCCCACCGGACTCAGCGGCCGGGTAGCGAAACGAGCCATCGGCGGCGAACGCACGATCGGTGATCATCAGCGGGATATCCCGAGAGCCGCGAGGCAGCGGCAACGCATCTTCCTCGTCGTCATGAACCAGGTGAAATCCGGCTAGCCCGCGCCACACCGCGGCACCGGTGTAGCCCATGCGGTGATCGTGGTACCACAACGTTGCGGCCCGCTGATCCATCGGATAAACGTATTCACGTTGTCCGACAACGCTGTTGCGTGCCATGTCCATCGCGGCGGGTTGACCCTGCGGCAAGATGAAATCGGTCGGATATCCATCGTGGTCTGGCGGGGTGTGCCCGCCATGCAGATGTACCACCACTGGCACCGGCAGACCGTTGCGGTGCCGCACGACGGTGCGTCGGCCGGTCCGTGACGCAATGGTGGGGCCCGGGAAGCTCGTGTTGTAAGTCCATGCCGCAGTGGTCATCTCGGGCAGGATGCGCAACTGTGTGACCTGCTGTGTGATCTCGTAGTAATCGGTGTGAGCATCGGTGCCGACTGGCGTCAATTGTTCCGGGATCGGCAGCGGGACTTGATAGGGGGCGGGCAGTTTGGGCTCACTGCGAATCAGCCGCCCCGACTCGGCGGAGCCCAGCAGTGCGTGCGACATTGGCCAGCTGGCGCCCACGACGCTGATCCCTGCCGCGGCGGCGCCCAACCGCAACGCGCTGCGCCGATTCACCGAGCCACATCCTGCTGTTCCGCGAGAGGGTGCGCGGTCAGCGGCAGACGCCAAACCGATGCGGTCAGCTGCACGATTCCAGCAATGAGCAGAACCCCGAGCGGAACGTGCAGGCCCGTCAGCCGCAATTCGCCCGAGGCGAACTCGGCAACGAAAAGAATTGTCACGAGCGTACCGACCGCTATCGGCCACCGCGGCCCGCCTGTTCTGCTGACGACCACGAGCGCAACCACCTGCACGACGGAGAGCATCGTGGTCACCCTGGCGCCGATCGAGTGCAGCATCAGTGCGTCGTACTGCCCGCCCAGGAAACTGCCGGCGAATGCGGCCTGAGCGACCGCCAGGATCGCCAATGTGGCGCTGGTAGCACGGGCGACTACCCGGGGCCAGCGTCGGCCGTCCGAGTTATCCGCCGTCATCGCGGCACACCCGCTCGGTTAAGGGTCACCGCGGCATACAGTTTGGCGGCTGTCATGGTTCTCCTTCGTCATGGCGTCGGACATCCGGGCTCAGGAATGACGACGAGACGACGCTGCGAAAAGTTACGCACGCAGTTGTAACTTTCGGCGCTGCCGAACCGTCCTTGAATTACGAGCTGCGAGTGGGCGTCGGTTGCTACCCCGGCGGTGTCCCGTCACAGCCGATTCCACGCTCACCGCAACGGAATACACCAAGGAGAAATGATGTCCAACCCGACGCCGCCCCGCTGGCTGAAGCCGATGAACAAGTTCATGATCGCGATGCAAAAGCTCGGGGTACCCACGGGACCGCCCATGGTGTTGACGGTGCCCGGCCGCAAAACCGGGAAGGCGCGCAGCACGCCCATGACACCCTTCAGGCTGGATGGACAGCTTTTTGCCGTGGCCGGATTCCCCGGTGCCGATTGGGCACGCAATGCACGCGCAGCCGGCGCCGGGACGCTCCGCAAGGGCCGAAAGGTGCAACGCGTCAGGATAACTGAGCTGGCCGCCGAGCAGGCCCGCCCGGTGTTGCGGGAATACCCGAACGAGGTGCCGGTCGGTGTCGCCTTCTTGAAGCGCTCGGGCCTGGTGCGTCACGGCCATCCCGAAGAGGTCGAGGCGCTGGCCGGCCGGATCGCCGTGTTTCGACTAGACCCCATTCCGGCGAGCTAACGCCGGACGATTCCACTATCGGTCGACCATCCCCGGAAGCCACCAACATGCACACTGCGTACCTTGTCGTGACGATAATCGCCATTGCCCTCGACGGATTTTCGGGCGTGAGCGCGCTGCTCCATTTCGCGCCCATCATTCCGCCGATGAGACGGGCCGGGGTTCCCCTGTCCTGGCTGAGATTTCCCATCGGCACCTTGAAAACCCTAGGCGCGCTTGGGCTTGTGGTCGGACTCTGGATTCCGGCAATCGGCGTCGCGGCGGCGGCCGGGCTAATTATCTTCTTCATCTGCGCGATGTACACACATGTACTCGCCAACGATATTTCCGGTCAGTTCGTCTTCGCGGGGTTCCTGCTCACGCTCAACGCCGCGACCTTCGCACTCACCCTGATCGCCCACCCCGCCGCCGTCTAGGCCTCGGAAACCTCAGAATGATTCAGGCGAAAGGAACGCGCGCATCGCCGCAGAGTAGGTCGCTACGTCGTGGGCGCCCATCAACTCGCGCGCGGAGTGCATCGCGAGCTGTGCGGCGCCGATGTCGACGGTGGGGATACCAGTCCGGGCCGAGGCCAGCGGCCCGATCGTCGACCCACAGGGCAGGTCAGCGCGGTGCTCGTAACGCTGCAGGGCGACCCCGGCCTGGTGACAGGCGAGCGCGAAGGGCGCGGCCGTGCGCCCGTCGGTGGCATAACGCAGGTTTGGGTGCACCTTGAGCACCGGCCCGGCGTTGACCTCGATGAGATGGCCGGGCTCGTGCCGCTCCGGATAGTTGGGGTGGGTGGCGTGCGCCATGTCCGCCGAGGCCAGCAATGACTCGGGCAGCCGACGCAGGAAGTCCTCCCGGGTGCCGCCGGCGGCGAGCACGATCCGCTCGAGGACGGTGCTCAATAGGTTGGACTGCGCACCGTGATCCGAAGACGAACCGACTTCCTCGTGGTCGAAGACCACCAACACGGGCAGGACGCCACGCGGCTCGGCGGCCAGCAGAGCCTCCATCCCGGCATAACAGCTGGCCTGGTTGTCCAGCCGGGGAGCGCTGAGCAGGTCGCCGTCGGCGCCGATCACCGTCGACGGGGTCAGGTCGTGGGTCATGAGGTCGGCCGCCAGCACGCTGGTCGGCGTCACCCCGGCGCGTTCCGCGACGAAGTCGATGAACGGCCTTATCTCCGCACCGGCTCCCCAAACCGCGTTGACGTGGCGTTGCGGGTCCAGGGTCAGCGATTTGCGGTCCTCGGCGAGGTGGATGGCCAGCTGGGGTACCCGCAGGATCGGGTCGTCGATCCGGACCAGCCGGTGCTCGATCCCTGCGCCGTCATACACCGACAACCGTCCACTGATGCCCAGGTCGCGATCCAGCCAGGAGTTGAGCCATGCCCCGCCGTACGGTTCCAGCGCCACGACGCGCCAACCGGCGACCAGCCGATCCGGATGCTGCTTGACCCGCAGGTTAGGGCTGTCGGTGTGTGCGCCGACGATCCGGAACGGGCCGTCGGGCCCGTCGGAATTCCAGGCGACCAGCGAGCCGGCCCGCACGGTGAAGTAGCGACCCGGTTCGTCCGGCCAGCGTTGGGCCTCGCTCAGTTCGGTGTATCCGGCGGCGGTCAGCCGCGACGCCACCGTGGCACAAACGTGAAACGGCGACGGAGAGGCGTCGATGAAATCGCAGAGGCCTGCGGCGTTGGCCGACATGTCCAACATCATGGCTGTCGACGACAACGGAGTTCACGCTAGGTCCGATTGCGCGGCTCCTTGCTCGCGCACTTCCTGCGCTCGCCGTCGCCACGCTAGGGTCGCCCATGTGCCTCCCGTCCAGCCGCAGCCGATCCTCGAGCCGTTGACGCCTGCGGCGGTCTTCCTGGTAGTGACCATCGACTACGGCGGAGAAGCGACGGTGCACGACGCGCTGCCCGACATTTCCGGCCTGGTGCGCGCGATCGGCTTCCGCGAGCCGCCGAAACGGTTGTCCGCCATCACCTCCATCGGCTCGCGAGCCTGGGATCGCTTGTTCTCCGGTCCGCGTCCCGCCGAGTTGCACCCGTTCGTCGAACTGGAAGGCCCGCGGCACACCGCCCCAGCCACGCCCGGGGATCTGCTGTTCCACATCCGGGCCGAAAGCTTGGACGTGTGTTTCGAATTGGCCGACCGCATCCTGAGGTCGATGGCCGGTGCCGTCACCGTCGTCGACGAGGTACACGGATTCCGCTATTTCGACAACCGCGACCTGTTGGGCTTCGTCGATGGCACCGAAAACCCCGACGGCCCCTTGGCCGTCAGCGCCACTGCCATCGGCGCCGAGGATTCCGAATTCGAGGGCTCGTGCTACGTACACGTGCAGAAGTATCTGCACGAAATGTCATCGTGGAACGCCCTGTCGGTCAGCGAGCAGGAGTTGGTGATCGGCCGGACCAAACTGGAGAACCTCGAACTCGACGACGACCAAAAGCCGGCCAACGCCCACATCGCCCTCAACGTCATCACTGACGACGACGGCACCGAGCTGAAGATCGTCCGGCACAACATGCCGTTCGGCGAACTCGGCAAGGGCGAGTACGGGACCTACTTCATCGGCTATTCCCGCACGCCGCGCGTCACCGAACAGATGCTGAGCAACATGTTTCTCGGTGATCCACCCGGAAACACCGACCACATCCTCGAGTTCTCCACCGCGGTCACCGGTGGCTTGTTCTTCTCCCCCACCGTGGACTTCCTTGATGATCCACCGCCACTGCCGGCAGCGCCGGTGGCGGAAACGTCTGTTGCACAAGACGGCTCACTTTCGATCGGCAGCCTGAAAGGAACCCCTTCATGAACAACCTCTACCGCGACCTGGCACCGGTCACCGAAGCCGCTTGGGACGAAATCGAAACGGAGGCGACCCGGACATTCAAACGCCATGTCGCCGGGCGCCGGGTAGTCGACGTCAGCGGCCCCGGCGGTCCGGTCACCGCGGCGGTCAGCACCGGCCGCCTGATCGACGTGGCGGCACCGTCTGACGGCGTGGGGGCTCACCTGCGGGCGAGCAAACCCCTTGTCCGGCTGCGGGTTCCGTTCACTCTCTCACGTTACGAGATCGACAATGTCGAGCGTGGTGCGCAGGACTCCGACTGGGACCCGGTCAAGGAGGCCGCCAAGAAGTTGGCGTTTGTGGAAGACCGGGCGATCTTCGAGGGTTACGCCGCCGCATCGATCGAGGGCATCCGCTCCGCCAGCTCGAACAAGCCGTTGACCTTGCCGGCCGATCCTCGCGAAATTCCGGATGTCATCACGCAGGCGATCTCCGAATTGCGGCTGGCCGGGGTCGACGGCCCCTACTCGGTGTTGCTGTCCGCCGATGTCTATACGAAGGTCAGCGAGACCACCGAACACGGATATCCGATCCTCGAGCACATCGACCGGCTGGTTCCGGGAGACATCATCTGGGCGCCGGCCATCGACGGTGCTTTCGTGCTTACCACCCGCGGCGGTGACTTCGATCTGCAACTCGGGACCGATGTGTCGATCGGCTACACGAGCCATGATGCGGACACCGTGCGGCTGTATCTGCAGGAGACGCTGACATTCCTGTGCTACACCGCCGAGGCGGCGGTCCCGCTGAGCTCCTAGGAATAAAAGCCGGGATGCGGCTGCTGTCGGTGAGGCAAGTGAACTTCTCACCTGGAGGCAGGATCCGATGGCAGCAACGATGGCCGGCTCCACCGCGCTGGTGACCGGGGCCACGTCCGGTATCGGCAAGGAAATCGCGCTCCAGCTCGCGGAACGCGGGGTTGAGGTCGTGGTACACGGCCGCGACGCCGAACGCGGCGCGAAGACCGTCCGCGAGATCGAAAATGCCGGCGGGAGAGCCCGTTTCGTCGCGGCGGACCTCAACGACCCCGACGACGTGCGCCGCCTGGCGGCCGAGGCGGGGCCGGTCGACATCTTGATCAACAATGCCGGAATCTACAAATTCGGAACCACCGTGGAGACGGATGACGCCGCCTTCGACGAGCACGTGAATGTGAACCTGCGCGCCCCTTACATTTTGGTCCAGCAATTGGCGCCGGGGATGATGGAGCGCGGCGGTGGCGCGGTGGTCAACGTGAGCACCGTCGCGGCGTCGGTGCCGGCCAGCGGCGCGGGCATCTATGGCGCTACCAAGGCCGGCCTGGAGCTGCTGACGCGTGTCTGGGCGGACGAGTTCGGCCGGTCCGGAGTGCGGGTGAACGCGATCGCGCCGGGACCAACCGACACCCCCGGCACCACCGCGACACCCGGCATGCTGGAGGCGGTGGCGGCCAGCACCGCGATCGGCCGGCCCGCCGAGCCGAGTGAAATCGCGAGCGCAATCGTCTTTCTCAGCTCTCCCGACGCCAGTTATGTCAACGGCGCTGTGGTGCCCGTGAGCGGCGGTCAACGCGCGATCACCGCCTGACGCAACGGTTTTCGCTACAGGTCCAGCACCAGCTCGGTCTCCGGGGCCGCCGAGCAGATGAGTATGGTCCCCTGCTCGGGCGGCTCCAGCGGCGGCTGCACGTAACTGGCCCTGCCGGCGACAACTCCGGTGACGCACACATGACACACGCCGCTGCGGCAGGAGAACCGGGTGGGCACGTCGCAAGCTTCGGCCAACTCGAGGATGCTCCCGAATTGGGATGACCAGTTGACCGTTAGGCCGCTGCGCGCGAAGGTGATCGACGGGCCCGTTCCCGCAAGTCCGGCCGGCGGGTGCGGCGGCGTGCGAGGAGCGCCGTCGACGATACCCGGATTGATCGACGGCAGGGCGCCGAATAGCTCGCTGTGGATCCGCTCAGGAGCCAGGCCCTCCGCGGTGAGTGCGTCGCGCATGTCGCTCATGAACTGGGTTGGGCCGCACAGGTATGCCGTGGCATTGGCCGGGATATCTAGCGCCGCGATGGCCGGGCGGTCCAAACGGCCTTGGGTCTGTGTGTAGAACACCGACTGCCGAGCACTCGGCAGAGATTTGATCAAGCTGGCGACTTCGGTTGCGAAAGCTTGCATTTCGCGGTTACGGGTGGTGTGCAGCCACCAGATGTCGCGCCTGCTGCAGGCCTCGGCGAGCGTGTGCAGCATGGCCAAGACGGGTGTGATGCCGATTCCCGCCGACATCAGCAGCACCGGGCCGCCGCCGTCGACGAGGCAAAACTCTCCGCGCGGGGCGGCGGCCTCGACGACCGAGCCCGGCTGAACGTGCAAGTGCAGCCACGAGCTGACCAGTCCGTGCTCTTCCCGCTTGACGCTGATGCGGTAGTACCCCGCGGCGGGGTCCCCGGAGAGGGAGTAACTACGCAGCGGCGCCGGGGCTCCCGCGCCGGGGATTCGCACCGTCAGATATTGCCCTGGCAGCGGCGCCGGTAGCGCGGAACGGTCCTCGGCTTCCAGTTCGATGGACATCACCTGTGGGCTTTCCCGGCGCACTCCCCTAACCCGTAAGGGCCGAAACCCATCCCACGCCGGTATCACGGTCGGAGGCTCGGACGCCGGTCCCTGCGGTGAGGCGAGCATGTCCCGGAACGACTGCTGCCAGCCCGGGCTGAGCGCGGGGACGTCGACAATCTTGTGGAGTAGCTCGAGGTCGCGGTCCGGCAAGTACAACAGCGCATCGACGTCGGCGACGCTGAGCTCGTGGCGACCACGGCGCGTACGCACGACGTCATCGCCGGCACGCACCTGTCCTTCGGAAATCACCCGAAAGTAAAATCCCGGCCGGCGTTGGGAGACAAGGAGGTTCGGCATCCTTGGTTCGTCGAGGCGCATTCCGACCCGAAAGCAGGTGACGCGGGGCTGGGTGACCTCGAACTCGGCTTCACCGATTTGGTAGCGGTCACCGATGCACACCTCGTCGTCGGGCAGCCCGCTGATGGTGAAGTTCTCCCCGAAGTGGCCCGGCACGAGGTCGTCGCGGCCCAGGTATTTCTTCCAGAAGTCATATGACTCGGTCTGATACACCATGACGGCGCGCTGCTCGCCGCCGTGGCCGCCGAGATCACCCTGACCGTCGCCGTCGATGTTCAGACGACGCACCATGACCGGCCCCTCGACCGGTGTTTTCCAGATCCCGGTGTACACGGTCTTGTGATGCCACTGAACGTTCTTGGGGCGGCCGACGTTCACCGAAACCAGCTTGCCCACTATTCACCTCCGGGCTTCGCCAGTGGGACGGCCGGCCCAGAATATGCCGCTCCGTGCCGGAGGGCAACAGGAGGTGGGACTGTTGCGCGGTGCCCGCTCAGGTGCATACTGGGCGACACAACCCAAAACGGCGCGACAGTGGATTCCTGAACGTGTGCCCGGTGCCGCGTGCTGTTTGAGGGCGAATCCGAGGAGGAAAACAATGCCGGCTGTCCATCATCGTTACGCCACCGTCGGCGGTCACCGGCTGTTCTTCCGGCACGCGGGCGACCCGAACCATCCCGCCCTGGTGCTTTTGCACGGGTTTCCCACCAGCTCCTACATGTTCCGCCATCTGATCCCGATGCTCGCCGACCGCTACCACGTCATCGCACCGGATCACCTGGGCTTCGGGCTTTCCGACGCGCCGTCCGTCCAGGAGTTCGACTACACCTTCGACGCGCTGACCGACCTCACTGCCGCATTGCTGCGCGCCGTCGACGTCGACCGGTACGCGATGTACGTCCAGGACTACGGCGCGCCGATCGGCTGGCGGCTGGCGCTGCGCGACCCGTCGGTGATCACCGCGATCATCACCCAGAACGGCAACGGCTACGACGCGGGATTCGTCGACAGCTTCTGGAAGATCGTGCGCGCATACCAACGCGAACAAACGCAGGAGACGGAGGCCGCGGTCCGGCAGTTCCTCACGCTGGATGCCACTCGATGGCAATACGTCACCGGCGTTGCCGACGAGACCCTCGTCGACCCCGAATCGTGGCACCACGATTACGCGCTCATATCGCGGCCGGGCAACGACCTGGTGCAGCTGAAATTGTTGCGGGACTATGCAACCAACGCGCCGCTCTACCCGGTGTTGCACGAATACTTGCGCGCCAGCCAGGTACCGCTGCTGGCGGTGTGGGGCCGCGGCGACGAGATCTTTGGTCCCGCCGGCGCCGAGGCGTTCGCCGACGACCTGCCGGATGCCGAGATCCGCCTGCTTGAGGGCGGCCACTTCCTGCTGGAGTCCGCACTGGACGACGTCGCCGCGCTGATTCGCGGCTTCCTAACCAAGGTTGACATGACCGCCTGACCGGTTCCGGGATCAATGGGTTGGATATCCCATAGTTCCCAAGGCTCGCGGGTTAGCCTGACGCAATGGCCCATTCCGATGTTCAAGACGAACAACGGTTGACCGCCAAGGGGCGCGCCACCCGGGACCGCATCGTGGAAGCGGCCGCCCAGCTGATCGTCACCGAGGGCCTGTCCGCGGCGAACATGGAAAACGTCCGCAAGGCGGCATCGGTCAGCGGTTCGCAGCTGGCCCACTACTTCGCCGACAAGAGCGCGCTCATTCGCGCGGTCCTCAGGCGTCAGATCGGCGTGGTGCTCGACTTCCACCGGCAGCCCCAGCTGGGTGGCCTGGCTTCTTTCGGAGACTTCGAGCGGTGGATCGACCTCAACATGCGATACCTCAGGCGCATCGGATATTTCGGCACACCCACCTACCACGCGCTTGCCGCCCAGCTGGCGAAGTCCGACCACGCGACGCGTGAAACGCTGGCGGCGGGCTATTGGCAGTGGGTCGATCTGCTCCAGGCAGCGATCCAGCGGATGAAGGATGGCGGCGCCTTGGTCGCGAACGCCGACCCTCGACGATTGGCGATGGTCATCGTCGCCGCCCATCAGGGCGGAGGCACTTTGGCATTCACCTACCGGGCGGAATGGCCGCACGCCGACGCGGTGCGCTTCGCGATCAACTACCTGCGCACCTTCGCAACCGATCCGGACGAGCGAACCCCGCGACCGGCGCGGCGTACCCGGCGCCGCGCGAGGGCCGCCACGTGAATGCCGAAAGCCCGGGACGATTCACCCGCAAGGGACTGGCGACGCGCGCACGGATCGTTGATGCAGCCGCGCGGCTCACGTTCGAGCGTGGCGTCGCCAACACCAGCATCGACCAGGTACGGCGCGCGGCCGGAGTGGGCGGCTCACAGATCGCGCACTACTTCCGCGACAAACGCGAGCTGACCCGTCAGGTCGTTGCCGCCCGCCGCGAAGACGTGCGGGCATTTCACACCCAGCCACCGCTCGGCGCCCTGGACAGCGTCGACGCCCTGCAGGCCTGGGCCGACGCCTGCGTCGCCGACATAGACGCCGTCTACCGCGTCGGCGGTTGCGTCTACGGCTCCTTGGCGGGCGAGCTGATCGACGCCGACGACGAAATTCACGACGATCTCTCCAGAGGTTATGACCAGTGGATTGAGCTGTTCGAGACCGGTCTTATGGCGATGCGCCGGCGCGGCGACCTGCGCCCCGACGCCGATCCGCGGCACCTGGCGGTGTCGTTGGTTGTCGCCCACCAAGGCGGCGCCATGCTGACGTACGCCACCGGGGATGGGGAACCACTGCGGGCCGCCGTCAACGCCGGCGTCGACTACGTCCGCTCCTTCACAGCGCAGACGCGCGCGAGCCGAGCCACCTCGACGCGGCGCCGCGGCACGTCCCGATCCAAGTAAGCGCACCGCTTCTCTGGACAGAATGGGATAGCTAGCCCATAATAATTGGGTTGGTTGGCCCAGTGAGGTCTGCGGCAGCTCACCGGTTCTGGTGGCGCGCCGATATCCCCACGCCCCCGCTGGATATTTGGGAGGAGCGCCACGTGTCCACCACCAATGCACCTGAGCTACCCTCCGCACCCGCCGTAGTCCGTGAGCGGCCCGGCGGGGAAACCATGCGGGCGATCATCCTGGAGGGATTCGGCGGCCTGGACAGCCTGGTCTACACCGACATCCCAAAGCCGTTGCCCAAGGACGGCGAAGTGGTGATCGAAGTCAAGGCCTTCGGCATCAATCACGCCGAGCTGCACATGCGCCGGGGCGAATGGGCCGAAGCCGCGGAGGTCAGCGGCATCGAATGCGTCGGCATCGTCGACTCGTGCCCGAGCGGTGAGTTCCGCGTGGGCGCAAAAGTGGCGGCGCTGATGGGCGGCCTCGGCCGAACCATCAATGGCAGCTACGCGCAGTACACCCGCGTGCGCGCGGCGAACGTCGCCGCCATCGAATCCGAGCTGCCCTGGGCACAGTTGGCCGCGCTGCCCGAAACCTACGCGGTCGCTTGGACATGCCTCTTCCGCAACCTCGGCCTGAGGTCGGGACAGACGCTGGTCCTGCGCGGCGCGACCTCGTCGCTCGGGCAGGCCGCGCTCAAGATGGCCGTCGCCGCCGGCTCGCGCGTCATCGCCACCGCGCGAAGTCACGGCCGGTTTCCCATGCTCGAGGAGCTCGGCGCATCGCGCGTCGAATTGGAAAGGCGCGACCTGGCCGACCATCTCCTGGAGGCCAAACAGGTCGATGTCGTCCTGGACTTGGTCGGCAACAGCACCATCCTGGATTCCCTCGACATGCTGCGCCGCGAGGGAACGGCCTGCCTGGCGGGATGGCTGGGCGGGCTGGACCCGATCGGGAATTTCAACCCGCTGTTGCGCATGCCAAGCGGGGTCAACTGGAACTTCTTCGGCAGCTTCGTGTTCGGGACACCCGGCTTTCCGCTCTCGGATGTCCCCCTGCAAGACATCGCACGCCAGGTCGCCGACGGCACGCTGGAGGCCACGCCGTCCCGCGTCTTCGCCTTCGACGAGATCCGCGAGGCGCACCGCGTGATGGAATCAGGGGAGGCCGGCGGCAAGATGGTCGTGGTGATGCAATAAGAGAAGCCTGTTCCAGCAAAGAAATTCGCGGGGAAGGGACTAGACGATGGGGCTGGCATGGCAGCAAGGTCCGCTTGCGACCGGATCAGCGGGACGATTCCTGACCGAGCAGCCGTTACCACGACGACTGCTGTACGCCGAGCCGCTGCGAAGGCGAATGCGAGTGCAATTCGCGGACAGGTGGATCGCTGACAGCGAGAACGTGGTTCTGTTGCACGAGCCGGGTCGCTATCCGGTCGCCTACTTCCCGCTCGGCGACATCGAGGCGGGCATCGTGTTGGCCGAGGATCGCGTCACAGAGCATCAGGACCTTGGTGGCACGCAGTGGTTCACCATCAAGGTCGCGGAGCGGGAGGCCAGCCACGCAGCTTGGCGGCATACTTGTCTGCCGCCCTATGCATCGGACCTCGACGGGCGTCTCGCGTTTGCCTGGCGCGCCATGGACGCCTTTTACGAAGAGGACGAGCGCATCGTCGGGCATGCCGCGGACGCCTATCATCGCATCGACATCCGTTCCACGGCACGGCATCTGATTGTTCGTGCTGGTGACAGGGTGATCGCCGATACCCAGCACCCGCTGGCGCTTTATGAGTCAGGATTTGCGCCACGCTGGTATGTGCCCCGCGAGGATATTGACGAGTCTGCTCTCGAAATTGTTGAGACGCAAACCTTTTGCCCCTACAAAGGTATCTGCTCCTATTACGATATCGGCGACCGGAAACGCGCGGCGTGGTCCTACCTCAGCGCATGGCGCGAGGTGAGGCGGGTGGCGAACTGGGTTTCCTTCGAGCCGGATAAGATTGATGTCTACCTCGACGGCGAACAGCTTGAACTCGAGCCAGGCCAGACCGTCATTCCCCACGGCATCGACCGCGGATTGGACACAGATGAGGTCTTAGGGAAGACACCAACCGCGGGGATCCCATGAAGGCTTCCCTCGAAGTTGTCGTCGTGCCTGTTACGGATCCCGATCGCTCGCTGCAAGGTCTCTACCTGGTCGTTTGCGACATCGAAGGCTACCGGGCGGAGCTTGTGGGACGCGGGGTGACGGTCAGCGACACCCGGCACAAGGACACGTGCGGTGGCTGGCGCGGCGGGTTTCTTCCTGGCCCAGCTAGCGGCCGCACTGACTATGCGAGCTTTGCGGATTTCCGCGATCCCGACGGTAATGCGTGGGTGTTGCAGGAACGAAACCATCAACGAGCCTGAAGGGGGCGCAGTGGTTGTGCGCAAATCCAGTCCCGACCGGGTGGGAGCGTTCTCCGACGGTGTGTTCGCGGTGCTCATCACGATCTTGGTGCTGGAGCTCAAGCCTCCGACCGCCCACAGCTTCAGCGCCCTAATCCCGCTATGGCCCACCGGCCTGAGCTATGTGGTCAGCTATTTGTTCATCGCGATCGTATGGGTCAACCATCATCACCTGTTCGGCTATGCGGAGCTGGCGACGCCGCGGCTGGTGTGGTCGAACTTCGCGCATTTGTTCTCGGTCTCGCTCATCCCGATAACCACCGAGTGGATCGCCGACAGTAGGTTCGCCGCTGCCCCCGTGGCCTCATATGCGTTCGTGTTCGTGCTCGTAAACATCACGTATCTCGCACTGTGCTGGGAAGTGGTCGACCGGCCCGCTCCTGAAGAAGTCACGGATCGAATGCGCAGGTTGTTGCGGATGAGGTCATTCATCACGATCGGCGTCTTCACAACGGCCGGCGTGGCCGCGCTTTGGTGGCCCTTTGTGGGGATGGCTTTGATTTGTTTGTGTTTGATCGGGTATCTCCGGCCGGATGCTCCAACTCTGAAAAAGGACAAGCCGTGACCATGCGCGTACCGTCAGTCCTGGTTTTCGACGTCAACGAGACACTGGTCGATATCGATTCCCTCGCACCGCTTTTCAGTGATCTTTTCGCTGATCAGCGGGTGCTTCGCGAGTGGTTCGCCCAGCTGATCATGTACTCGATGTCCGCCACGTTGGCGGACAGCTATGTGAACTTCTCCACCCTCGCCCAAGGCGTGCTGCGCATGGTGGGCGTCATCCACCACGTCGACGTCTCCGACGATGACCTGCAGCGCCTGAAGACAGGCTTGCTCACGATGCCCGCCCACCCAGACGCGGCGCCAGGGCTAGCCGCCCTACGTGACAACGGTTTTCGTCTGGTCACCTTGACGAATTCACCGCCCAACCCGGACGGGCCAACGGCGCTGCAGAGTTCCGGGCTGGCCGAATTCTTCGAAGTGCAATTGAGCGTCGACGCCTGCCACGCCTTCAAGCCGGCGCCCGCCGTCTACCGATACGCGTGCGAGACGCTCGAAGTGGCCCCGGCCGACTGCATGATGGTGGCCGCCCACGTGTGGGATACCCTCGGCGCCCAGAAGGTCGGCTTCAGCGGTGCGCTCATCACCCGGCCCGGCAATCCGCCGCTGCCCGTCGACGGGCTGCCCCAACCGGATCTGGTGGCGAAAGACCTGCGCCAGCTGGCCGCGAAGCTCGTCGCCAGCTGACGCATCACGGGGAGGACGACAACGATGGCAGCACACGAAGAAAGCGGCTACGACGTCATTGTGCTCGGGGCCGGGCCGATCGGGCAGAACGCCGCAGAGGGCGCCCGGGCGGCGGGCCTGAGCGTCGCGCTGGTCGAGCGCGAACTCGTCGGCGGCGAGTGTTCCTACTGGGCCTGCGTGCCCAGTAAAGCCCTGCTGCGTCCGGTGATTGCCGTCTCGGAAGCCCGCCACGTCGACGGCGCGCGCGAGGCGGTCAGCGGCCCCATCAATGCCGCCAAAGTTTTCCGCCGCCGTAACCGCTACGTCAGCGACTGGGACGACACCGGCCAGGCCGACTGGGTGGGCGGCATCGGCGCCACCCTGGTGCGCGGCCATGGCCGGTTGGATGGCCCGCGACGAGTCGCGGTCACCGCGTCCGACGGAGCCACGTCCGTGTTGACAGCACGGCACGCCGTCGTGATCTGCACGGGAAGCCGGCCCGTCCTGCCCGACTTGCCCGGCATCGACGAAGCCAGGCCGTGGACCAACCGCCAAGCCACCGACAGCAGCAACGTCCCCGAGCGGCTCGCGGTGGTGGGCGCCGGCGGCGTGGGCGTTGAAATGGCAACTGCATGGCAAGGATTGGGGTCCCAGGTGACCCTCCTCGCGCGAGGTTCGGGCCTTCTGCCGAGGATGGAATCCTTCGTTGGCGAGCTCGTCGGCCGCGGCCTCGCCGATGCCGGCGTGGATGTCCGCATTGGAGTATCGGTCCGCGCGCTGCACCGGCCCAACGGCGGAGTGGTGACCCTCGAGTTGGACGATGGCTCCGAATTGGAAGTCAGCGAAGTGCTTTTCGCGACGGGCCGCGCTCCGCTCACCGACGACATCGGTCTACACACCGTCGGTCTGGCACCCGGCGACTGGCTGGAGGTCGACGACACCTGCCAAGTGCGGGCGATAGAAGATGGCTGGCTCTACGCCGCGGGCGACGTCAATCACCGGGCCTTGCTGACCCATCAGGGCAAGTACCAGGGCCGCGTTGCTGGAGCGGCGATCGGAGCGCGCGCGGCGGGTAGCCCGTTGGACACCGCACCCTGGGGCAGGCATGCAACCACCGCCGACCATTACGCCGTGCCGCAGGCCTTCTTCACCACTCCCGAAGCCGCCGCGGTCGGCCTTACGGCCCGGCAGGCCGAGCGGGCCGGGCACCGGGTACGCACGGTCGACGTGCAGATCGGCGATGTGGTGATGGGGGCCAAGCTTTATGCCGATGGGTACAGCGGCCGGGCGCGGATGGTGGTGGACCTCGATCGCGGGCACTTGCTCGGGGTCACGCTGGTTGGGCCCGGGGTCACCGAGATGCTGCACTCCGCCACCATCGCGGTCGCCGGCCAGGTGCCCATCGAGCGGTTGTGGCACGCCGTGCCCTGCTTCCCAACGGTCAGCGAGCTGTGGCTGCGGCTCCTCGAGGCGTATCGGGATGCATCGGACCATAATTGACGTATGGCCACCGCAGACGGATTCCATCCCGATTTCGACGAGACAACATTGGAAGCCGCCCATAACCGGGTGCATCACGTCAGGGCATCGGACATCACTTCCGACACCGCGCAATCGGAGGGACTCCGTCGGTTCGCAGCGCTCAGCGGCGCGTCGGTCGGAGCCGAGAAGCTCTGGATGGGCGAGACACACGCAATGCCGTCGACCGTGTCGTCCAATCACCATCACGGCGATTCGGAGACCGCCATCTACGTTCGCAGCGGCCACCCGGAATTCGTCTTTCACGACGGCGCCCAAGAGGTGCGCATCTCGACTTCGCCCGGGGACTACGTCTTCATCCCGCCACACCTGCCGCACCGGGAGGAAAACCCTGATCCAGACGCACCGGCGGAGGTCGTCATCGCGCGCAGCACTCAAGAGGCGATCGTGGTGAATCTGCCGACGTTGTATCCCCTTCAGTAGACCGCGATTTCGATGAGATTCCCGTCAACGTCGCGGCAGTAGTGTGAGGTCATCGGTCCCAAGGCTCCGGTTCTGGCGACCGGTCCCGCAACGATCTGAACTCCGCAGTCGGCGAGGTGGGCGCGGACCTCGTCCGGGCCGCTGCGGGTGATGAAGCACAGGTCCTCGGAACCGGCCGCCTCGACCGACCCGGTAATCCACTCGGGGTCGGCGGCCAGCGCCCCGACCGGCCGCAGGTTGAGTTTCTGCTCCCCGAAGCGCAGGGCGATCCGGCCAGCGGGACCAAACGTCTCTCGCCGCATGCCCAGAACCCGCTCGTACCACGCGGCGGTGGCCTCGACGTCTGTGCAGTTCAGCACGACATGATCAATCCGTTCCACTGCGAATGCCACGGTCAGCCTCCTGTGGTGTGCAGCCGAAAATCGCTCGGCGCCAGAGTAATCCGACGGCTGTTGTCGGTTGTGGGCGGCAACGGCGCGGCAAGCGGCCTTTACGCCCCACCCACCAGACGTTTTAATACGTCTTATGACCACCCGGTCGCTCGACCTCGAGTCCGCCGATCTGCGAGTCAGGCGCGGCAGCGTGCCCGCGAGCACTCAGCTCGCCGAAGCGCTCAAGGCCGCGATCATCAAGCAACGCGTGCCCCGCGGCGGACGCCTGCCCAGCGAGCGGGAGCTCATCGATCGATCCGGTCTGAGCCGGGTAACCGTGCGAGCCGCAGTCGGACTGCTCGAGCGCCAGGGCTGGCTGGTGCGGCGCCAGGGTCTGGGCACCTTCGTGACCAACCCGGTCAGACAAGAATTGGGCTCCGGCGTGCGGACGATCACCGAGGTCTTGGCGAGCTCCGGGATCACTCCACACGTCGACGTGCTGTCCCATCGCGTCGATGAGCCCCCGCAACGAATAGCCGAAACGCTCGGCTTGTCCAAAGTCCTTTGCATCCACCGGCGCTTTCGCGACGGGGACGTGCCGTTGGCGCTGATGATCGCCTACTTGCCGCCGGGACTGGGCAAGGCCGTCGAACCGCTGCTGTCGAGCGTGTCGGACACGCAACCCGCACGGGCGATGGAAAGCACCTACACGATGTGGGAGCGGCGACTGGGCATCCCCGTCGCCCGGGCCGGCTATGAGATCCACGCGGCGGGGGCCTCCGTCGAGGTGGCCGGCGCGTTGAATCTGCCGTTGGGCTCCCCAGTGCTCGTGCTTGAACGCATCAGCTACGGCAATGACGACAAGCCCCTGGAGGTCGTGGAGTTCCACTATCGTCCCGAGCGGTACCGGTTCTCGGTAATGCTGCCCCGGACCATGCCGGCGCCCGGTGCGGGGATTGTCGAGCGGCGCTGAACGGCCGCCTCGACTCAGCCAATTCTCAACAGATTCTTCGGTGGCCCATGGCTTGTCTCCCAGCATCCGCAAAGCCACTGGCCGCAGCATGTTTTCATGACGAACGAGCCCACGTGCGCAAACTTGGTCGAACATTACCTGCGCACCCGCGGGCGACGCTATTTCCGTGGCCACCACGACGGTGAATACTTCTTCGTCACCAGCGCCCGCACGTCCGTCGCGAGGCGCCTGCACGTCCACCTCGAGATCTCGCCCGAGCACGGCGACGTGCTGATCATTCGCGTGACTCCGGGGTGCTTCTTCCCCGCCGCCGAGCGCTCCTGGTTGGTGCACTTCTCTGACACCTGGAACCGCCAGGAACGCGAAGTCACCGCGATCGTGCACGGCTCGTCCGACCCACAGCGAATCGGTGTGGTGGCGCGCAGGTCGCACTGGATCCGGCAGAACGTTTCCTTCGACGACTTCGCCGCCTTCGTCGACCGCACGATCGCGGACGCGACCGACCTCTTTTACGACTTGAGCCCGGCCGGCGACCTGCCGACGGCGCATCCACTGCTGCGCGACGCCGGCTGATCCTCGCGCGCCGGTGCCACCCGTTGTCAGCGGGCGAGAGCCACAGGCTTTTCTCGGATACCGTCCGGCGTCGTCAGCGAACGAATATGGCATTCTCTTATACGGAGAGTAGGACATGCCAATCCGGGACTCAGGTTTGAGATCTGCGTCACACCGGCAATCAATACCAAACGGCAAGAACACGACAACGGGGAAGCCATGAAGGGCAGCGGTGTTGAGGCGGCCGAAAACCACGAAACCGCCAAGTGGGATCCGGCCTTTACCGAGCAGGTCGCCAATGCCCTCGGGCCGGTCATCAAGCGGTGGTATCGGGCCGAGGTGCGCAATCTCGACAACGTCCCGCCGTCCGGCGGAGCGTTGGTGGTGTCCAACCACTCGGGAGGCATGCTCACCCCGGACGTGTTGATCTTCTCCCCGGCGTTCTACCAGAAGTTCGGTTACGACCGGCCCGTCTACACCCTGGGCCACTACGGCCTGTTCATGGGCCCCCTGGACGGCTGGCTGCGCCGCCTCGGGGTTATCGAGGCGAGCCGCGAAAACGCTGCCGCGGCACTGCATTCGGGCGCGGTGGTGTTGGTGTTTCCGGGCGGTGACTACGACTCCTACCGGCCTACCTTCAGCGCCAACTCCATCGACTTCAACGGGCGCACCGGCTACGTGCGGACCGCCATCGAGGCCGGGGTGCCGATCGTGCCCACCGTCTCGATAGGAGGCCAGGAGACCCAACTCTTCTTGACCCGCGGCAACTGGCTGGCGCGCAAATTGGGGCTGACGAAGGCGCGCATGGATATCTTCCCGGTGAGCTTCGGGTTCCCGTTCGGGCTGAGCGTGATCTTCCCACCAAACCTGCCGCTACCCGCCAAGATCGTCACCGAGGTGCTCGAACCGATCGACGTCACCGCCCAGTTCGGCGACGACCCCGACATCGACGAGGTCGACGCGCACGTGCGCGCGGTCATGGAATCGGCGCTCAAGCGACTCGCCGGTCAGCGCCGACTCCCCATCCTCGGCTGACGTCCGATGACTGAAGGCGAGACGCCATGCGAAAGTCGCGACAGCACAAGCTGATTCCACGGCGGGGTGGCGGTTGAAGAGGCTCAACGGCATGGACGCCATGCTGCTCTACAGCGAGACGCCCAATCTGCACACCCACACGTTGAAAGTGGCGGTCATCGACCCCGCCGAAGCCGAGTTCGGCTTCGAGGCGTTCCGCCGTCACGTTCGTCGCCGGCTGCACCTGCTGGAACCGTTGCGCTACCAGCTCGTCGACATCCCCTGGCAGCTTCATCACCCGATGTGGCAGGAGAACTGCGAGGTCGACCTCGATTACCACCTGCGGCGCGTGCAGGTGCCCCCGCCGGGCGGCCGGCGAGAGCTCGACCAGGTGATCGGCCAGGTCGCCTCGACGCCGCTGGACCGCAGCCGGCCGCTGTGGGAGTTTCACTTCGCCGAGGGGCTGGCCGGTGGGCGATTCGCCCTCGTCGGCAAGATTCACCACGCGCTGGCCGACGGCGTGGCGTCCGTCAACCTGCTGTCCCGCGCCATGGATCTCGAGGACGGGCCAACCGACGAACGCGACAACGACGAAACGGGCGTCACCGCTTCGACCGCCGACCTGCTGCGCGCCGCGGCCCGCGACCATGCCCGGCAAATCGCCGAACTGCCGGGGCTGGTCAGGGACGCCGCCGTAGGGCTGACGCGAGTGCGCCGCCGGTCCAAACAACGCGGTGACCACCCGGACCTGGCCGATGCGTTCGACGCCCCGCCGACGTTCTTGAACAACGTCGTCTCGCCTCAGCGGCGGTTCGCCAGCACGACGCTGCCGCTGGCCGACGCCAAGGCGACGGCCAAGGCGCTGGGCATCACCATCAACGACCTGATCCTTGCGACCGCCGCCGGCGGCCTGCGCACGCTGCTGTTGGCGTATGACGGCGCGGCCGACCGGCCGATCATCGCGTCCGTACCGACGGCGACCGACAAGTCGGACCGCATCACCGGCAATGAGATCAGCGGCCTGATGATCTCGTTGCCGGTACACGTTGCCGATGCCGCCGACCGGGCGCGGCTGGTGGCATTGGCAACTCGAATTGCCAAGGAAGACCACGAGATCCTCGGCCCGCAGCTCTACGGGCGACTAATGGCCTACCTGCCGACCGCCGCTGCCCCGGCCGCTTTCCGGTGGCTGGGGCGGCGCGACGCGCCGAACAAGCTGATGAACGTCGCTGTCTCCAGCGTGGTGGGCCCGCGTGAGCGCGGGCACTTCGGCGGCGCGGCGGTCAGCGAGATCTACTCAACCGGGGTCTTGTCGCCGGGCGCCCCGGTCAATATCACCGTGTGGAGCTACGTCGACCAGCTCGGCGTCGCCGTGCTCACCGACGATCAGACGTTCGACGACCCACACGAAGCGACCGACGCCATCAGCGCAGCATTCGCCGAATTACGGTCAGCCGCAGGGATTTCCGCCTAGACCGAAAGCACCGCGTCCAGCGCCGAATAGAACAGGCCCAAGCCGTCGTCGGAGGGGCCAGTCAACGCTTCGATGGCGTGCTCGGGGTGCGGCATCAGTCCGACGACACGGCCGTTGGCGGAGCTGACTCCGGCGATGTCGTGCAGGGAGCCGTTGGGGTTGTCGAGGTAGCGGAATACGACCCGGCCCTCCCCTTCCAGCTCGTCGAGCACATCGTCGGGGGCCACGTAGCGGCCCTCGCCGGACTTCAGCGGCACCAGCAGCTCAGCACCCCACTGGAAACGCGACGTCCAGGCCGTCGAGATCGACGCCACCCGCAACCACACATCGCGGCAGACGAAGTGCAGCCCGATGTTGCGGGTCAGCGCCCCGGGAAGCAGCCCGGCCTCGCAGAGCACCTGAAATCCGTTGCAAATGCCCAAGACTGGCATGCCGCGATTCGCGGCGGCCACCACTTCACCCATCACTGGGGCGAACCGGGCGATCGCCCCCGCCCGCAGGTAGTCGCCATAGGAGAACCCTCCCGGCACCACCACGGCGTCGACGCCCTTGAGGTCGGCGTCGGCGTGCCACAGGCTGACCGCCTCGGCCCCGACACTCCGCGCCGCCCGGGCGGCGTCGACGTCGTCCAGGGTCCCCGGAAAGGTGATGATGCCGATTCTTGCCGTCACTTGGTCTCCCGGCTGATCGTCCAGTCCTCGATCACCGTGTTCGCCAACAAAGTCTCCGCTATGTCGGCCAGCACCGAATCGTCGACGGTGTCGTCCACCTCGAGTTCGAATCTCTTGCCCTGTCTGACATCTGAGATTCCCGGATGGCCGAGTCGGCCCAACGCGCCGACGATGGCCTGACCCTGCGGGTCGAGAATCTCCGCTTTGGGCATCACATGAACGACTACCCGGCCCACCGGCGCTCCTCCTCAGATCTGTCTTCGCGCCAACTCTACCGGCGTAGGTGCGGCTCGGCCGTTACGGGCACGAGGCAATGTAGGCCTCGCAGAGGGGCGCGGTCATGGCGTTCAGTACGGGGTCGTCGGCCATTGCCGGCCACGGGACCTGCGGCGGGCCCGACGACCAGAGCGTGAGCTCGCTGATCGTGCTGCTGGCCGGGTGGGCGAGCAGGTAGGTATGCATGACGACCGGACCACTGATCACGGCGGCCATCCGGCTCGTTTCGTCGCTGGTGATCGATGGTGATTGCAACGGCGCACGTTGCTGGCAGGAGCGCAGCGCGGCGACGGCGTTGCTGAACACCGACCCGACGATGGCGCCGCCGCTTGCCGTATCGCCGCGCCAGTGCAGGATCTGCGCCTGCAACTGCCACTGCCCATCCGGGTGGGCGACCGTGGCGCGTGCCACGACCGCCGAGTCGCGGGGGTCACGCGGCACCGGCGGCGTGGAACACACCTCCTCGAACCGGAATCGAGGGCCGGGTGTCGACCCGGTCACCTGCGCCGCCAGGCCAGCCAGCGGGGGCCAGCTGTAAACCGGATCCAGCGGCACCGCTCGGCGCTGGATCCACGCGGAGTCGGGGATCTGGTCACACACGGGCGGACAGGCCTGCGGTTCGGCGTGTGCGGGCACGGCGATGATGAGAGCCACCGCGAGGCCGCCGACCACGACCATGGTCGCCAGGATCACCCGCATCGGCATCACCCCCGTCGGGGCACAATCGTAGTCATGCAGCTGACGCATTTCGGCCATTCCTGTCTACTTGCAGAATTCGACCACACCCGCGTGCTCTTCGATCCTGGAACGTTTGCGCACGGTTTTGAGGGCATAACGGGGTTATCGGCCATCCTGATCACCCATCAGCACCCCGACCACGTCGACGGCACCCGCCTGCCTGCGCTGCTCGAGGGCAACCCGGATGCCGCGCTGTTCGCCGATCCGCAAACCACCGCCCAGCTGGGCGCGCCCTGCCAGGCCGTGCACGTCGGTGACGAGCTGAGCATCGGTGAGCTGACGGTTCGCGCGGTCGGCGGCAGACACGCCGTCATTCACCCCGAAATCCCTGTGATAGAGAACATTTCATTCCTGGTGGGCGACGGCGATCATCGCGCCAGACTGATGCACCCCGGCGATGCGCTGTTCGTGCCCGACGAGCCCGTGGACGTATTGGCGACACCGGCGGCCGCCCCGTGGATGAAGATCTCCGAGGCCGTCGACTACCTGCGCGCGGTGGCACCCGCGCGCGCGGTGCCCATCCACCAAGGGATCATCGCTCCGGACGCGCGGGGCATCTACTATGGCCGGCTCACCGAGATGACCACGACCGATTTTCAGGTGCTGCCCGAGGAGGACGCGGTCACCTTCTGACCGCTACTCACCTCGAGTGTCGCGCCAGAGTGACGCTCGCGTGCCAGGGTTGCGCGCGCGTGACGTTGGGCGATGCGCTACCGCGCTAGGCGATGTCGTCGGCCACGCCGCGGCCGGCGGCCCGGCCGGAGAAGATGCAGCCACCCAGGAAGGTGCCCTCCAGGGCGCGGTAGCCGTGCACGCCACCTCCGCCGAAGCCGGCCACCTCACCGGCGGCGTACAAGCCGTTCAGGGGGGTGCCGTCGGCTTTCAGCACGCGGGCGGCCAAATCGGTTTCGATGCCGCCCAACGTCTTTCGGGTCAGGATGTGCAGCTTCACCGCGATCATCGGCCCCGCCTTCGGATCGGTCAGCCGGTGCGGTGCCACCACCCGGCCGAGCCGGTCGCCGAGATAGCCGCGGGCGGCGCGGATCGCGGTGATCTGGCCGTCCTTGCTGAACTTGTTGGCCACCTCGCGGTCGCGGGCGGTCACCTCGCCCTCCACCGTGGCGTAGTCCAGGGGCGCCACGTCGGGCAACTTGTTCATCCCGGTGACCAATTCCCGCAACGAGTTTGCGCTGACGAAGTCCACTCCCCGGTCGACGAACGCCTGCACCGGCCCCGGGGGGCCGGAGCGTGCCCGGTTACGCAGCAGCTCGCGCAGGCTCTGCCCGGTCAGATCGGGATTCTGCTCCTGACCGGACAGCGCGAATTCCTTCTCGATGACTTTGGCGTTCAACACAAACCACGTGTAGTCGTACCCGGATTTGGTGATGTATTCCAGCGTGCCGAGGGTGTCGAAACCGGGATACAGCGGCACGGGCAACCTCTTGCCGGTCGCGTCGAGCCACAGCGACGACGGCCCGGGGATGATCCGGATGCCGTGCAGTGGCCAGATCGGATCGTAGTTGGTGATGCCCTCGGTGTAGTGCCACATCCGGTCCGGATTGATCACCCGCGCTCCCGCCCGCTGGGAGATGCCGATCATCCTGCCATCAACGTGAGCGGGCACGCCGCTGAGTAACTGCTCGGGTATGCGGCCCATCCGCTTCGGCCAGTTCTTGCGCACCAACTCGTGGTTTGCACCGATTCCACCGCTGGTGACGATCACCGCCGGTGCGCGGAACTCGAATTGCCCCAACGCCGTTCGTGACGACGCCACACCCCTGGGTGCGGCCGAGGGCTCCAGCACCGTGCCCCGCACGCCGGTTACCGCGCCGCCCTCGACGATCAGCTCGTCGACCCGGTGGCGGTGCGCGAAGCGCACCGTCGAGCGGTCCCGCAGCTGACGGGCGAAGATCTCGACCAAAGCGGGCCCGGTGCCCCAGGTGATGTGGAAGCGGGGCACCGAATTGCCGTGGCCCCGTGCGTCATACCCACCACGTTCGGCCCAACCCACCAACGGAAAGAGCTTGAGCCCCCGGTCACGCAGCCAACGGCGCTTCTCCCCGGCGGCGAAATCGACGTAGGCGTGCGCCCATTGGCGTGGCCAGTAGTCCTCCGGCCGATCAAACGCCGCGGTGCCGAGCCAGTCCTGCAAGGCGAGTTCGTGGCTGTCGCGGATTCCCAAACGGCGCTGCTCTGGACTGTCGACGAAGAACAGGCCGCCGAACGACCAGAACGCCTGCCCACCCAGGTTGGCGCTGCTCTCCTGGTCGACGATCAGCACCCGCATGCCGCGGTCCACCAATTCGCAGGCGGCCACCAACCCTGCGAGTCCCGCCCCCACGATGATGGCATCGGCGCCGAACCCCGCGGCCGAAGAATCGCTCATGTCGGACCAGGGTAGTGCCCGCGCCGGGCGGATTGAGGGGACGCTTGGTCAGGCCGCGTCGAGAATCGCCCTGTCGCGCCGCCAGCGGTAGACCGCGGGCGCGCAGCCGTGCATCAGCGACAAATCGACGGCGTCCACCATCGCCTGCAGCGGGCCGGGTTTACGCAGGTGACGAGCTGCGACGGCAACCCGAACCACCCCGCCGCGCCGAGCGATCCGCTCGGCCGACAGCACCACCATCCGGCACCACCACGGTTCGGTGAGGAAGCCTTCCCCGATACCCAATACCCGGGAGCGCACGGTGGTGTGCCGAACCAGGTCGGTGATGCCATGCAGGTCGGCAAGCAGACGAAAACCGTTGTCCGGCAACGCCTTGACGACTCCTGGGGAAACCACCCAGCCGGGTGCCGCGAACAGCCGCGTGCGCAGCCCGAGGTGCTCGAGCACCCGGTCGGCGGCCATCAGCCGCAGGTTTGCCTCGTGCGCCCGAAGGATCGCGAACTCACCGCGGCGCTTCTTGGTGGCCGCATCGTCGTAGCCGTGCAGCACGATGGCGTCGCCGCCGGACCGCCGGTCGGTCAACCATTCGACGGTGCGCGGGTCGTGGTCGAGTCGGTAGTCACCACTGAGCCGCGGTGCCACCAACAGGGACACTGGGACATTTCGGGCATCCATTTGAGCGCAGAACGCCTCGACGTCACTCAGGGTGCGTTCGCCTATCCCCGAGACCGAGACGATCAATTTTCCAGCCACACCCGCAGTTTGACGATCTCAGGTTTCGGAATGGTGAAGGACACGCAGACGGCAGGCGTATATCGATACCGCTGGACCGCAGGTCGGGCGGGCTGCGCGCCAGCCGGAAAGGGTCCCGCGGGCGGACGGCGGGGGAATCGGTTCGATATGCTAAGCAACGCCATGGATCAGGCCCCGTATGTAGCGGCCGACATACCGCTGCCTTACGACCCCGCCCCGCAGCCGGGCGCGGGCGCGGGCGAGCGGGACTATCCCGACAAGCTGGACGCCGGCCTGTTGCGGATTTCCGGCGTGTGCATCCTCGCCACGGTCATGGCGATCGTGGACGTCACCGTCGTCAGCGTTGCGCAGCGCACCTTCATCGACCAATTCGGGTCTTCACAGGCCGTCGTCGCGTGGACGATGACCGGCTACACACTGGCATTGGCGACGGTCATACCGATCACCGGGTGGGCGGCCGACCGGTTCGGCACCAAACGGCTTTTCCTGGGCTCCGTGCTCGCCTTCACGCTAGGCTCCCTCCTGTGCGCGCTGGCCGCAAATATCCTGCAGCTCATTGTCTTTCGGGTGGCCCAAGGGATCGGCGGCGGCATGCTGCTGCCCCTGAGTTTCATGATATTGACACGTGAAGCGGGCCCGCGGCGGCTCGGTCGCCTGATGTCGATCCTGAGCATCCCGATGCTGCTCGCCCCGATCGGTGGCCCAATCCTGGGCGGCTGGCTGATCGACGCTTCGAGCTGGCGGTGGATCTTCCTGATCAACCTGCCGATCGGCCTCGTCACCATCGCGCTAGGGGCGATCATCTTTCCCCGTGACCACCCGTCGCGGTCGGAAACCTTTGACCTCGTCGGCGTGCTGCTGCTGTCACCCGGCCTGGCCATGTTCCTGTTCGCGGTGTCGTCGATCCCGCGATGCGGCACCGTGGCCGACCGCCACGTGCTCATACCGGCCATCGTCGGCCTCACCCTGATCGCGGGGTTCGTCGCCCACGCGTGGCACCGCGCCGATCACCCCCTCATCGATCTGCGGTTGTTCCGTAATCCGGTGCTCACCCACGCCAACGTGACGATGCTGGTATTCGCCGGCGCCTTCTTCGGTGCCGGCCTACTCCTGCCGAGTTACTTCCAGCAGGTGCTGCACCAGACGCCGATGCAGGCGGGCCTGCGCATGATCCCCCAGGGACTTGGCGCAATGCTGACCATGCGCCTGACCGGGCCATTGGTGGACCGACGGGGGCCCGGCAAGATCGTGCTGGTCGGTATCGCGCTGATCACCGCCGGCCTCGGCACGTTCGCCGTTGGCGTGGCCAGGCAGGCGGACTACCTGCCCACGCTGCTGATCGGCCTGGCGATCATGGGCCTCGGCATGGGCTGCACCATGATGCCGCTGTCGGTCGCCGCGGTGCAGGCGCTGGCCCCGCACCAGATAGCCCGGGGCACGACGCTGATGAGCGTCAGCCATCAAGTGGGCGGGTCGGTGGGCACCGCGCTGATGTCGATGATCCTCACCAATCAGTTCAATCGCAGTGAGAACATCGTCGCGGCGAACAAGATTGCGGCGTTACAGCAGAAAGCCGCCGTCAGCGGGGTGCCGGTAGACCAGTCCGCAATACCGCGTCAGACGCTCGACGCCGGTTTTTGGGCCAACGTCGTACACGACCTTTCTCACGCCTATACGGCGGTATTTGCGATCGCGGTGGTGTTGGTGGTCTCTACGATCATTCCGGCGTCCTTTTTACCGAAAAAGCCGGCGAGCCAAACCGTCGGTAATTAGCGCAATTCGCTATCTCAGCAAATCGCACCTAGGAGAAAGGCCGGCGTCGGCGGCCGTTACGGGTGCCCGCGCGCTCGTTCCGCGGGCTACCTGCTCCGATGGTGGGAGGTCTTACCGGACCGGGTCGATGCGCGCGCGCTGTCGTTGTGGGAACGACAACCGAAACGCCTGCACGCAGCAGGTTAGCGGCGTCGGCCGAGCCAAACGCCTAAAAGCGTCCGCTTGCGGGTACCGATATCGCTATGCTCGGCGACACAATGCAGAAGGCCTCTTCCGGCTTGTCCGACGCTCTGGTGTCCACCGCTGACACCGGAGAGTTAGACGACGACGCCGCACGTGAATACCCCGACAAGCTTGACCCCGCACTACTTCGCATCGCCGGGGTTTGCGGGTTGGCCTGCATCATGGCGATTCTCGACAACACCGTCGTCGCTGTGGCGCAACGCACCTTTATCGACCAATTCGGCTCGACCCAAGCCATCGTCTCGTGGACGATGGCCGGCTACATGTTGGCATTCGCTACTGTAATTCCGATAACCGGGTGGGCAGCCGACCGATTCGGCACCAAACGGCTCTTCATGGGTTCGATTCTGTCGTTCACGGTCGGCTCGCTACTATGCGCGATAGCGCCAAACATATTGCTTCTCATCATTTTCCGCGTCCTGCAAGGTATTGGCGGCGGCATGCTATTGCCGCTGAGCTGGACGATCTTGACTCGCGAGGCCGGCCCGAAGCGGGTCGGTCGCCTGATGGCAATCGGGGGAATTCCGATTCTGCTGGGGCCGATCGGTGGACCGATATTGGGCGGGTGGTTGATCGACTCATACGGGTGGAAGTGGATCTTCCTGGTCAACCTGCCGATAGGCCTGGCCACGTTCGTCCTTGCCGCGATCCTCTTTTCGAAAGACCGCCCGTCCCCGTCGGAAGCACTCGACGTCACCGGGCTGCTGTTGCTGTCTCCCGGGGTGGCGATATTCCTATGCGGGGTGTCGTCCATCCCCGGACGACACACGATTGCCGACCCCTACGTGTGGGTACCGATGGTCATCGGCGTGACGCTCATCACCGCTTTCGTCTTGCACGCCCGGTTCCGCACGGATCATCCGCTCATCGACCTTCGGCTGTTCAAGAACCCGGTGGTCACCGAGGTCAACGTGACGCTGCTGGTATTCGCCGCCGCCTCAGTCGGCGCCACGCTGCTCATACCCAGCTACTTCCAGCTCGTATTGCATGAGACGCCCATGCAGGCGGGCCTGCACCTCGCGCCGGTGGGACTCGGCGCCCTGATAACCCTGCCGATCGCGGGGGTGTACATGGACAGATACGGGGCGGGCAAAATAGTGCTGCTTGGCCTCCCGGTAATGGCCATAGGCCTTGGGATCTTCACGCTGGGCGTGGCGAGGCAGGCTCATTATTCGCCGATCCTGCTCGCCGGTCTGACGATCACAGGCCTGGGTGTGGGTTGCACCACGACGCCGCTCTCTGCAGCCCTCATGCAGTCACTCGCGCCGCATCAGATCGCCCGCGGTACGACGCTGGTAAGCGTCAACCAGCAGCTGGGCGGCTCGATTGGTGCCGCCCTGATGGCGGTGGTCTTGACCAACCAGTTCACCAGCGATGAAACCTTGGCCGCCGCGAGCAAAATGGCCTCGCTGCAGGAGGAGGCCGACAGACGCGGGCTGCCGGTTGATCCGGCGGCAATCCCACGCCAGGCCCTGTCCCCGGATTTCGCCAGCCATGTCACGCATAACCTCTCCCAGGTCTACACCCTGGTGTTCGTGCTGGCCGTCGTCCTGGTGGCGTTCACGATCATCCCGGCCGCATTTCTGCCGCGCAAGCCGGTAACACCCCACGACGTTTCGTGACCGTCGGGCGTTATCCCTCGACGTCGTCTTTCTGTCCGCCGCCATCGCGGTGGCCTTCGGCGACAGCCAATAGCCAGGCGTACTGGAATGCGGTCTCCTGCCACGCCTTGTAGCGGCCACTGACCCCGCCGTGACCGGCGTTCATCTGGGTCTTCAGCAGAATCGGACTGCCGTTGGCGTTGGCGTGCCGCAACGCCGCCACCCACTTGGCCGGCTCGACGTAGTAGACCCTGGTGTCGTTCAGGGAAGTCATCGCCAAAATGGCCGGATACTGCTTGGCCTCGACATTCTCATAAGGCGAATATGACTTCATGTAGGAATAGACGTCTTTGTCCTGCAACGGGTTTCCCCATTCGTCCCATTCCGTGACGGTCAGCGGCAAGGAGGGATCGAGGATGGTGGTCAGCGGGTCGACGAACGGGACCTGCGCCAGGATGCCGGCGAAGAGATCCGGCGCCAGGTTGGCGACCGCCCCCATCAGCAGGCCGCCCGCACTGCCGCCCAGCGCCACCAGCTGATGCGGCCGGGTGACACCCGTGTCGACCAAGTGCCTTGCCACAGCTACGAAGTCGGTGAAGGTGTTCTTCTTCTCCAACAGCTTGCCGTGCTCGTACCACGGCCGGCCCATTTCACCGCCACCGCGGACGTGGGCGATGGCGAAAACCATGCCGCGGTCCAGCAGCGACAACCGAGCGATGGAGAAGCTGGGGTCGGTGCATATCTCGTAGGCGCCATAGCCGTAAAGCAAGGCCGGCGCGGGGAATTCGATCCCGGCGCGGTGCACGATCGATACCGGGATGCGGGTCCCGTCGTCGGCAAGGGCCCAGTCGCGCCGTTCTACGTAGTCGTCGGTGCGGTAACCGCCGAGCACAGGTTGCTCGCGCAGCAAGGTTCTTTCCCCGGTGGCAAAGTCGATGTCGTATACCCGCGCCGGGATGACCAGCGACCCCGCTCTGATTCGCAACTTGGGCGCGTCCCAGTTCGGGTTGCCCGCGAGACCGGCCGACATCAGCTCCGAGTCGAACGTAATCTCCTCGGGCTCATCGTATTTCCCTCCGGAATCGATCCGCCACACCTGGAGCCGGGGCAAAGCCTCCCTCCGGTAGCTGACCACCAGATGGCCGGCAAAGGCGTCCACCCCGTCGAGCCGCACGTCGTCGCGGTGCGGGATCAGGGTGCGCTGCTGGGTCGGTTCGCTCACCGGCGCTTCGGTCAGCGTGAAGTTCACCGCGTCTTCGTTGTGCAGAATCAAGAACCGGTCCTGCCCACCGACCACCGCGTGCTCGACGGCGTACTCGATGCCTTCGCGCCGCGGCAGCACGACGGAGAACGGTGCGCGCGGATCGGCGGCGTCGGCGTACCGGTACTCGGAGGTGATGGAGGAACCCGATGCGATCAATACGTAGGCTTCACTCCGGGTGAGCCCGACGCCGAGCCAAAACCGTTCGTCGGCCTCGTGATACACCAACTCCGCGGTCTCGTCGGAGCCCACCCGGTAGCGCCAGACCTTGTCGGGGCGGTGCGCCTCATCCAGGGTCAGGTAGTACACGGTGCGGTTGTCGGCCGCCCAGGTCGCGCCCGCCCCGATGTCGGCGATCTGGTCCGGATACAGCTCGCCGGTGCGCAGGTCCTTGAAGCGCAGGGTATAACGTTCGTCCCCGACGGTGTCGACGGAATATGCCAGCAGATTCCCGTCCAGGCTGACGGTGGCGGCACCGAGCGCGAAGAATTCGTGGCCGTGCGCCTCGGCGTTCGAGTCGAGCAGGATCTGCTCGCCGGGTATTTCGGTGTCCTCTTCCAAAGTCGGCGGATCCCAGTCATCGGGATCGCCGACCGGACAACGGCACTGGACGCGGTACTGCTTTCCTTCGAAGGTGCGGGCGTAGTACCACCAGTCGCCCTGCCGCGTCGGAACCGACAGGTCGGTCTCCTTGGTACGCGCCTTGATCTCATCGAAGATTTTCTGCCGCAGCGGTTCGAGATCAGCCGTCATCCGATCGACGTAATCGTTCTCCGCCTCGAGGTAGGCGATGACTTCGGGGTCGGACTTGTCGCGCAGCCACTCATAGGGGTCGATGAAGACGTCGCCGTGATGCTCGCGTCGGCGCTCCTCGCGCTTGGCGACGGGCGGCGCTGACGCGCCGGCACGTGTTTCCGTCATGCGCCGATCCACTCGCCGAAACTCAGGCCCGAAATGCGTTCGTAGGCATCGATATAACGACCTCGAGTGGCGTCGATGATGTGGTCGGGCAGCGGCGGCGGTGGTTGCGAGCCATGGCGGTCCCAGCCCGACTCGGGGCCGGTTAGCCAGTTCCGGACGAATTGCTTGTCGAAACTCGTCTGCACAACCCCGACCCGGTAATCCTCGGCCGGCCAGTATCGCGAGGAGTCCGGGGTGAAGATCTCGTCGGCCAGCAGCAAGTTGCCGTCGCGGTCGGTGCCGAACTCAAACTTCGTGTCGGCGATGATGATTCCCCTCGTCAAGGCGTGGTCGGCGGCCTGGACATAGATCTGCAGCGTGCGGTCGCGCAGCTGGTTGGCATAAACGCCGCCCACTAACTCGATCACCCGGTCGAACGAGATGTTCTCGTCGTGATCCCCCAGCGCGGCTTTGGTGGCGGGGGTGAACAGGGGTTCGGAGAACTTGCTGGCCTCGACGAGGCCGGGCGGCAGGGTGATGCCGCAGACCTTCCCGGTCGCCTGATAGTCCAGCAACCCAGACCCGGTGAGGTAGCCGCGCGCCACACACTCCACCGGCAGCATCTCCAGCCGCCGCACCACCAGGGCACGACCCAGGACCTCCTCGGGAATCCGCGGGTCATCCGGTGGCCCGGCCAGGTGATTGGGAGCGTCGACCAGACCGAAGAAGAAGACGCTCATCGCGGTGAGGATGCGGCCCTTGTCCGGGATCGTGCTGTCGAGGACATAGTCGTACGCCGAGATGCGGTCGGTCGCGACCAGCAGCAGATGTTCCTCGTCGACGGAAAAGATCTCGCGAACCTTCCCCCTGGCCAGGTGCCGGTAGTCGGACAGTGCAGGGCGCATCGGGTTAGCCTATCGGGCACCCGGGAAGGGGCCGCGTGTCGGGAGCTGTGCTGGGATCGAGACTATGACCCCGCGGTTTTTGCCCTACTCCACCCGACCGGGCCGGCTGCTGGCCCAGCTGCTCAGCGACTTCGCCGTCGTCCTGTGGACCGCCATCTGGCTGCTCGTCGGTCTGGCGGTTTACGACGCCGTTTCGACGATCGCCGAGGCCGGCAGGCAAGTCGAGAGCGGCGCCCATGGCATCGCCGGCAACCTTGCGTCGGCCGGCAAGGGCGCCCAGCACATCCCTTTGGTGGGGGACGCGGTCAGCCAGCCGCTGAACTCTGCCAGCCAGGCGGCGCTCGATCTCGCGGGTGCCGGCCACGACCTGGACTCCACGGCCAGCTGGCTTGCGGTCCTGCTGGCGATGGCCATCGCCGCCGTCCCTATCCTCGTCGCCGACGTGCCGTGGCTTCTCCTGCGGCTGCGGTTCTTTCGACGGAAATTGACGGTGACAGCGCTGGCCGCGACCCCGGCCGGCGAGCAACTCCTTGCCTTGCGGGCACTGACGAACAGGCCGCCGGGAAAGCTCGCCGCGGTCAGCGCGGATCCGGTCGGTGGGTGGCGCCGGGAGGATCCGTTGACCATCCGGGCGCTGGCCGCGCTCGAATTACGCGCGGCCGGCATCTCGATCGGCCGGCTGTAGCAGCGCGCGGCCGAGCAGCATTAGCCCAGCGACGACGACAACGAGCCATGCCGCCAACGCGTCCCAAAAGAATACGAGCGAAACCGTCAGCAATGACCTCCGGCCGATTTCACCTGCCATGGCGTAGCTGGCCGCGGAATACATACCCAGCGGGAACACGAACGCCCACCACACGCCGGCGAAACGCAACATGTTGGGGCGCCTGCTGATCCGGTGTAGGCCGAAGTAGATCAGTGGCGGTATCCACAGGGTGGCCGTCACCCACGTCACGACCGTGACGATGCGCACGGGGCAGGTCAGCCACGCGGGGGCGAGGGGGTGGATGTTGGCGCCGGCCAGCGTCGCAATCGCCATGCCGCCCATCAGGATCCAGGTATCCGGCTCGAATCCGTCCCGGTCCTGGCGCTCGTTGACGACCCGCCACACGATCAGCCAGGTCATCAGGCCATAGAAGAGGATCGCCGCCGCCCACACGGCCACGGCTACGGTCAGCCACCAACGGTGACCGGTGTGGTACGCCGTCCGGGCGATGACGATCGCTAGCCCTGAGCTTCCCACGCTACCCAGTTGCCACGCGCCGTGGGCGCGGTCGCGCAGCGCCGACCAGCGGCGCGCCAACATATTCCGTGCGGTGAGGCCGATCAGCACCAACCAGGATGAAAGCCCCACCGCGCCGAGCACCCGCAGCACCCACGCATTGGACGACAAACGGGTGTCGATCACCGCGCAGGCGGCAACGAAGGTGAACAACCGAAGGGTGACATCGGGATCCGTCAGATCCCAGCGCAACTTCTCGCGCCTGCCCACGGTCGTCGTGACCACCAGGACCACCAATAACACCAGGCCGACGGTGGCGACGACGCCCAGCGCGTCACTGACCCAGCGGTAGCCGTGGTTGTGCGCAGCGATCGACAGAATCCCTGTCGCCATCACCGCGGCGAAGACGTCCGGCGTCGGCTCGGCCTCGGCGCGTCGGATCGTCACCGTTCCTCGAGGAGTTCCACAACCAGGTGCCGGATGCCGGTATGCCGGTTACTGCGGGCCCATTCGATCGGCCGCACAACGCGCACACCGCCGAACCGGGAGAACAGCTCCTCATAGAGCACGCGCAGTTCCAGCCGGGCCAGGTTGGCGCCCAGGCAATAATGCACACCCTGACCGAACCCTAAGTGCGGGTTGGGCTTTCGGGCGATATCAAAATCGTCGGCGCGCTCGAATACGGCGGCGTCGCGATTCGCCGAGCCCTCCCAGATCTGGATCTTCTGGCCCGCCTCGATCGACTGACCGCCGAGCGTGGCGTCGCGCGTGGCGGTGCGCCGCTTGGACGGCGACGGCGACGTCCACCGCACGATCTCCTCGACGGCGGTCGGCAGCGCGTCGAGATCCGCGCGCAGCGCCCGCAGTTGCTCCGGATGGTTGGCCAGCGCCAGCAGCCCTCCGGCGACCGCATTGCGCGTCGTCTCCGCGCCGGCGCTGAACAACAGGCTGAAGAACAGGTAGAGCTCGAGGTCCGACAGGGACGGCGCGTCCGCGTCGTCGACCATCGCGTTCGCCACGACCGACAACATGTCGTCGGTCGGCTCGGCCCGCTTCGACGCGATCAGCTGTTGGCCGTACTCGTACATCCGTGAGCCGGCCGCCGCGTCTCTTTCCGAGACCGACAGCTGCGATAATGACGCTTTGCGCGAGCCGCCGAAGTCGAACTGCGGCTCGATGGCCTCGAACAGCCAATGCCGTTCGGACTCGGGCACTCCCAACAGGATGCAGATCATCTGCATCGGCAGCTCGGCGGCAATGTCGACCAGGAAGTCGAACGGTTCCCCGGGCACCACCGCGTCGAGCAGCCGACGCGTGCGCGCCCGCAGATCGTCTTCGACCAGCCGGATCATTCGCGGTGTCAGCCCGGAACTGACGAGGCGCCGTATATGTGAGTGACGCGGGTCGTCCATCATGTTGAGCACTTGCCCGGCGATGGAGAGGTCCTGCAGAAGCGTACCGCCGTACGGCCGGCCGCCGCCCGTGACCGAGGAGTATGTCACCGGATCCTTTAACACCTCAAGCGTTTCCGCATAGGTGGCGACAGACCAGAAGCCCTCGCTGTCGGGGGTGTTGTCGGTCGGTTCGTGCCAGTACACCGGCGCCTCACGACGGTGGATGGCGAACAAGTCGTGCGGAAATCCGTTGGCGAAATTGTCCAGATCGGTGAAGTCGATCCCCGCGAGCGAGCCGGCGAGCGTCACAGGATCGCGCCCGGGGCGTACTTGGCGGCGTCCGGGTAGCGGCTTACCAACGCGTCCACCGTGGCGGTCACTTCGTCCACCTGATCGCCGGCGGCGCCGATGAACGCCTTCTTGTCGGCCAGCGCGGCATCCAGCGCCGCCCGGTCCAGCGGCAGTCGCTCGTCGGCGGCCAACCGCTCCAGCAGGTCGGGCTCCGTGCCCTGTTCCCGCATGGCCAGGGCCGTCGCGACCGCGTGCTCGCGGATCACATGGTGCGCGGCCTCGCGCCCCATCCCCGCGCGGACCGCCGCGATGAGCACCTTGGTCGTGGCCAGGAACGGCAGGTAGCGATCCAGCTCCCGGCTGATCACCGCGGGATAGGCGCCGAACTCGTCGAGTACGGTCAAGAACGTCTCGATCTGCCCGTCTATGGCAAAGAAGCTGTCCGGCAATGCAACTCGGCGCACCACCGAGCAGAACACGTCACCCTCGTTCCACTGCGCGCCCGCGAGCTCGGCGGCCATCGAGGCGTAACCGCGCAGCACCACCTGCAGCCCGTTGACCCGTTCGCAACTGCGGGTGTTCATCTTGTGCGGCATCGCCGACGAGCCGACCTGGCCCGGAGCGAATCCCTCGGTGACGAGCTCGTGCCCTGCCATCAGCCGGATCGTGTGGGCCATCGACGACGGCCCGGCGCCGAGCTGCACCAGCGCGGAGAGCACATCGTGGTCGAGCGATCGCGGATAAACCTGCCCGACGCTGGTCAAAACCGTTGCAAAGCCTAGGAATTGGGCTATGCGACGCTCGAGTTCGGCCAGCTTTGCCGCGTCACCGTCCAGCAGGTCCAACATGTCCTGGGCGGTGCCCATCGGGCCTTTGATACCGCGCAGCGGGTAGCGGTCGATCAACTCGCGCAGCCGGGTCAACGCGATCAGCGTCTCTTGCGCGGCGGACGCGAACCGCTTGCCCAAGGTGGTGGCCTGCGCCGCGACGTTGTGGCTGCGTCCGGCCATCACCAGGTCGCGGTAGCCCACCGCTCGTTCGGCGAGCCGCGCCACCACCGCGATTCCATGGGAGAAGACCAATTCCAGGGACCGCCGGATCTGCAACTGCTCCACGTTCTCGGTCAAGTCACGACTGGTCATGCCCTTGTGCACGTGCTCGTGACCGGCCAGCGCGTTGAACTCCTCGATGCGGGCCTTGACGTCGTGGCGCAGCGCGCGCTCGCGTTCCGCGATC
Organism: Mycobacterium sp. 852002-51613_SCH5001154; assembly: GCF_001667425.1. Lineage (NCBI taxonomy): Bacteria > Bacillati > Actinomycetota > Actinomycetes > Mycobacteriales > Mycobacteriaceae > Mycobacterium > Mycobacterium sp. 852002-51613_SCH5001154. The sequence goes on from NZ_LZII01000054.1 coordinate 136,287, forward strand.
GAGGCCAGGTCGACGTCCTCGATCACCCGCTCGTAGTCGGCGATCGCGTCCTGCGGAACGTCGACCCCGAGTTCCGCCTGTGCCCGCAGCACCGCCAGCCACAGCCGGCGTTCGGCGACGACCTTGGCCTCCGGCGACCAGATCGCGACCATTTCCGCGCTGGCGTACCGGGCGGCCAGGACGTTCGGAATGCTCACAGACATAGAGCTTACGATCCGGCAGGCCATACCCTGGCCAGGATGTACTTCGCCGGCGTCGATCTGGCCTGGGCCGGGCGCAATCCCACGGGGGTCGCGGTCGTCGACGCCGGGGGCTGCCTCGTGCACATCGACGCCGTCGGCGACGACGCCGCGGTGCTCGCCGCGTTGTCGCCCTACGTGCAGGGGCAGTGCCTGGTCGGATTCGACGCGCCGCTGGTGGTGACCAACCCGACCGGCCAGCGTCCCGCCGAAGCGGCGCTCAACCGCGACTTCCGCAAGTTCGAAGCCGGGGCGCACCCGGCCAACACGGCGAAACCGGAGTTCGCCGACGGCCCGCGCGCGGCGCGTCTGGCGCGGGCGTTGGGACTGGACATGGACCCGCGCTCACCGGCATGCCGGCGCGCCATCGAGGTCTACCCGCATCCGGCAACCGTGGTGCTGTTCCGGCTGGCGCGAACCCTCAAGTACAAGGCCAAGCCCGGCCGCGGCGTCGATCAGCTCAAATCCGAGTTGCTCTTGCTGATGGACGGCATAGAGAAGCTTGCGCACGCCGCGGTACCCCTGCAGGTAGCGGGTAATGAAGAGTGGGCTCGGCTGCGCAAGCGCGTAACCATTGCCGAGCGCAAAAGCGAGCTGCGCCGCGCCGAGGACCCCGTCGACGCCGTGGTCTGTGCCTATGTGGCCCTCTACGCGCAGCGCCGCCCGGCGGACGTGACGATCTACGGCGACTTCGCCACCGGGTACATCGTGACGCCTTCGCTGCCGGCCGACCGCAGGGGCCGCTGATCGATGGGGGCGAGCACTTCGATGAGATCGACCACCGTCCCCAACGCCGCCGCGCGAGGATCGCGGCCCTCGACCAACGCGGACACCACCGAACCGTCGACCGCGCAGATCAGCGTGCACACCAGCTCGATGTGTACCGTGCGGCCCGATCGCTCGACGGCCTCGGCCACGGCCTCGGCGCGCTGCCGCAGGCTGCGACGCATGGTATCGCGCAATGCGGGCAGCCGGGTGCACGCGATGTGTCGCTCGTAGCGCGAGATCAACTGGTCGCTGAGTCCCGGGCTGGACACGTCGCCGACAAGCAGGTCTACCAACACCTCGGCGATGGTCTCCGGTCCGCGGCGCCGACGGGAAAGGGCGGTAACCCGCGACCGCAGCTGTGCCACCTCGATCATCGCGATGTGTTCGACGGCACGCGCGATCAAATCATCAAGGGACGAGAAGTAATACGTAGTAGACGCCAACGGCAGTCCGGCCCGCCGAGCGACCGCGCGGTGACCCACCGCATCGAATCCGCCTTCGGCAAGCAGCTCGGCGGCGGCGCTCACGAGCGCATACCGTCGACGTTCTCCCTTCGGAGTGACTGCTGCCGTCACGAGTAGCCATCGTGCCAGTCAAAGTGGTACTGCATTGCCATTTCGGCCAAACGGTCCGCCAAAACCAACATGGCATGATGGCCCCCATGCCCGACTTGAGCCGCCGTGCCCTGCTGGGTCTCGGCGCCGGCGCCGCCGCGGGAGCAGCGGGCACGTACGCGCTCGACATCCTGTTCAAGCCCCGACCATCTCAGGCCATGCCGCTGTCGCCGGCCGGCACCCAGGCGCCGCTGGCGCCACCGACCCCACCTCTCGAACCGGCCCCCCCGGGTCAGCCGGCGCCCACCATGGTGACGGGTTCCTTCGTCTCGGCGGCGCGCGGCGGGATCAACACCAACTGGGCCATCGCGCGACCGCCAGGCCAAACGAAGGCGCTGCGACCGGTCATCGCGCTGCACGGCAAGGGCAGCAACGCATCCACGGTGATGGCCGGCGGCGTCGAACAGGGCCTGGCCCAAGCCGTCAACGCGGGCCTGCCGCCGTTTGCCGTTATCGCCGTCGACGGTGGCGGCAGTTATTGGCACAAGAGGGCGTCCGGCGAGGACAGCGGGGCGATGGTGCTCGACGAGCTCATCCCGATGTTGAGTGGCCAGGGCCTGGACACCTCGCGGGTGGCGTTCTTGGGCTGGTCGATGGGCGGCTACGGCGCATTGCTGCTGGGGGGTCGGCTGGGTCCGGCGCGCACCGCGGCGATTTGCGCCGTCAGTCCCGCACTGTGGCTCTCCTCCGGCGCTGCTGCGCCTGGTGCCTTCGACGGGCCCGACGACTTCGCGGCGAATTCGGTGTTCGGGATGCCTGCGCTGGGGTCGATTCCCATTCGGGTCGATTGCGGCGACGGCGATCCGTTTTACGCCGCGACCAAACAGTTCATCGCGCAACTGCCCCATCCGCCTGCGGGCGGTTTCTCGCCGGGCGGCCACAACGGGGAGTTCTGGAGTTCGCAGCTGCCCGCCGAGCTGACCTGGATGGCGCCGCTGCTGACGGCGTGAATGCGTTTGGCCATCGAGCGTCACGCTAGGGCGGTGCTGGGCAACGAGCGTCACGCCAGCGCTACGCTCGCGAAGGTGACGGCACCCTTCGATTGGGAGTTTCCTTACGCCTGGCCGCGAAAGCCCATGCTGGCGGACAACGTTGTGTGCACGTCGCAACCGCTGGCAGCCCAAGCGGGCCTTCGGATGCTCGCCGACGGGGGAAGCGCGGTGGATGCGGCCATCGCCACCGCCATCGCGCTTACGGTGGTGGAGCCGGTCTCCAACGGCATCGGCTCGGATGCCTTCGCCATCGTGTGGGACGGCCGGCAGTTGCACGGGCTGAATGCGTCTGGCCGTTCGCCCGCGGCCTGGACGCCGGAATACTTCGGCGGCAACGCGGTTCCGGTGGTCGGCTGGAACGCGGTCACCGTGCCGGGCGCGGTGTCGGCGTGGACCGAGTTGCACGCCAAGTTCGGCAAGCTCCCGTTCGAAAAGCTCTTCGAGCCCGCAATCCGCTACGCCCGCAACGGATTTCTGGTGTCACCGACCGTCGCGGAGCAATGGGCGGCGCAGATCCCGCTGTTCGAGAAGCAGCCCGGCTTCGCCGCCGCCTTCATGCCCGCCGGGCGGGCGCCGAAACCCGGTGAGCGGTTCAGCTTCGCCGAACAGGCCACCACCCTCGAAGAGATCGCCGCAACCAATGGCGACGCGTTCTACCGCGGAGAGCTGGCCGCCCGACTCGAGGCGCACGCGGTGGCCAACGACGGCGCGATGCGCGCCAGCGACCTCGCCGCTCACCGCGCCGACTGGGTGGGCACCATCCGCGGCACCTACCGCGGGTACACCGTCCACGAGATCCCGCCCAACGGTCACGGGATAGTGGCCCTGATCGCCCTGGGAATCCTGCAGCACTTCGACATGGGCTCGTTCCCAGTCGATTCCGCGGACAGCGTGCATCTACAGATCGAGGCGGTGAAGCTGGCCTTTGCCGACGCGCAGGCCTACGTCGCCGACATCGAGCACATGCCGGTGCGCCCGGAACACCTGCTGGACGCCGACTACCTGAGGCAACGCGCGGCCCTGATCGATCGCGCCCGGGCGAGGCCGGCATCCGCGGGCGCTCCGAGCGGGGGAACCGTGTATCTGACCGCCGCCGACGCCGCGGGGATGATGGTGTCGATGATCCAGTCGAACTACATGGGATTCGGGTCCGGTGTCGTGGTGCCGGGCACCGGGATATCGCTTCAGAACCGCGGGGCGAATTTCGCTGCGGCCGAAGGACACCCGAACCGCGTGGGGCCGGCCAAACGGCCCTACCACACGATCATCCCTGGCTTTGTCACCAAAGACGGCGCCCCCGTGATGAGCTTCGGCGTGATGGGCGGAACGATGCAGCCTCAGGGTCACACACAGGTGATGGTGCGCATCGCCGACCATGGACAGAATCCGCAGGCCGCGTGTGACGGTCCTCGGTTCCGGTGGGTGCAAGGCATGCAGGTGAGCTGCGAGAAAGGCTTCCCGGCGGCGACGCTCGACGAGCTTCGCCGTCGCGGACATGACCTCGTTGCCGTGGACGACTACAACCAGTTCGGCAGCTGCCAGGCGATCTGGCGGCTCGGTGGCGGCTATTTCGCGGCTAGCGATCCCCGCCGCGACGGCCAGGCCGCGGGTTTCTAGACGCTGATCTTGCCCTCGGCCGCCAACAGCGCGATGTCGCTTCGAAAGTGGCTGCCGGGCAGTCGGATCGACCGCATCAGCTCGTACGCCTGCGACCGCGCGGCGGCGAGGTCGGCGCCGGTGCCCACCACCGACAGCACGCGACCGCCCGAGGAGACCACCTCGCCGTCGTCGCGGCGCGCCGTGCCCGCGTGCAGCACCCCGTCGGCTTCCGAGCCTGCGACGACGTCCCCGACCCGAGGGCGCCCGGGATAGTTCTCCGCCGCCAGCACCACCGTGACAGCCGCCCCCTCGTACCAGCGCAACTCGCCGAAGTCGGCCAGCTTGCCGGTGCCCGCCGCGTACAGCAGTTGCCCGAACGGCGATTCCAGCAGCGCCAGCACGGCCTGGGTCTCCGGATCGCCGAACCGGCAGTTGAATTCGACCACGGCCGGCCCGTTGGCGGTGATCGCCAGTCCGACGTACAACAACCCGCAGAACGGGCTGCCGCGCTGAACCATTTCGGCCGCAACGGGTTCGACGATGTTGCCGACGATGTCCCGGTACACCTCGTCGGGAAGCCACGGAACCGGCGCGTAGGCGCCCATGCCGCCGGTGTTGGGTCCGGTATCGCCGTCGCCGACACGCTTGAAGTCCTGCGCCGGCAACAGCGGCACCACGGTCTGGCCGTCGACGACGCAGAACAGCGACACCTCCGGGCCGTCCAGATACGACTCCAGCAGCACCGGGTGGCCCGCCTCGAGCAGGCCGGCGGCGTGCGCCCGGGCGACGCCGCGGTCCGCGGTCACCACTACGCCCTTGCCCGCGGCCAGCCGGTCGTCCTTGACCACCCAGGCGGGGTCGCCCGCCGGAGGCCCGAACCGGTCCAGGGCGGCGTCCAAATGCGCCGGGCTGTCAACGGTTTCGCTGGCCGCGGTACGCACGCCGGCGGCGGCCATGACCTCCTTGGCGAACGCCTTGGAGCCTTCGATGCGGGCGGCGTCCTTGCTGGGCCCGAAGCAGACGATGCCGGCGGCTCGCAGGGCGTCGGCCACCCCCAGCACCAGCGGCACCTCGGGACCGATCACCACCAGGTCGGCACGGAGCTCGCGCGCCAGGGCGACAACGTCGGAACCCGATGTGATGTCGACGTCATGCTGCTCGGCCACGCGGGCGGTACCGGCGTTGCCGGGAGCGACGAATAACCCCGTGACCTGCGGGTCTTTCCGAAGCGCCAGCAATAGCGCATGCTCTCGTGCACCCGAACCGATCACCAGAACTCGCACGACACGTCAGACTAGCTCAGGCGTTCAGACGATTCGCTCCAGCAGGTCTTTGAGCTCTTTTTGCTGCGCGGCAGTGAGGCGTCCGAGACGCTTGTTGAACTCGTCGGACAGCAGCGCCAACCCGTCCGTGGCGGCCTTACGTCCGGCCGGAGTGAGTAGTAGTCGATGGCGCCGCAGATCGGAGGCGTCGATCTCACGACGCACGAATCCCGCGGCCTCAAGTCGTTTGAGGTAGACGGTGACCGTCGCCTTGGGCATGCTCAACGTCGCCGCCAGTTCGGCGGGGTAGGGATGCTCGTCGATCTCGGCGAGCAGGAACAGTTCCTTGGATTCGAGTCCCAGTGCGCAGATGTCGGGCTCGGCGCACGAGATGACCGACAGCAGCACGCGGTAGTTCAACGACCAGATCTTGGCCGCGTCGATCGCAGGCTTCGACTTGCCTGATCGTTCAGACATGAACTAGTTTAGGATTGAACAAACCCATGATCGAACAACTTACCAGAAGGCGGCCCCCATGCCCCTGGATCAGTACGTGACACTCGGACGCTCCGGACTGCGCGTCAGCCCCTTGTGCCTGGGCGCCATGACGTTCGGCGAAGACCTCGGCTGGGGCACCAGTGTTGAAGAGTCTCAACAGATCATCGACCGGTACACGGACCTCGGCGGCAACTTCATCGACACCGCCAACTTCTACACCCGAAGCCATTCCGAGAAGATCATCGGCGACCACGTCGGTCGCAACGCCGCCCGCCGGGATCGATTGGTGATCGCCACCAAATTCAGCGGCAACCTGTATCCCGGCGATCCCAACGGAGGGGGCTCGGGCCGTAAGTCCCTGATCAACGCTTGCGACAACTCTCTGCGGCGTCTGCAAACGGACTACATCGATCTGTACTGGTTGCACATCTGGGACGCGAACACTCCGATAGATGAGACGATGTCGGCGCTCAACGACCTCGTCCGCGCCGGAAAGGTCCGCTACATCGGCGTTTCGGACACCCCGGCGTGGAAGATCGCCGAGGCCAACCTCATCGCTCGGTTCCGTAGCTGGTCGAGCTTCGTCGGCCTGCAGGTCGAGTACTCGCTGTTGGAGCGCTCGATAGAACAGGAACTCGCCCCGATGGCAGCGGAGTTCGGCCTCGGCATCACACCGTGGTCGCCGCTGAAGAGCGGCGTGCTCAGCGGCAAGTACACCCGAGCCAATGCCGGTCGGCACGACGCCGATCGCGGCGCCATGGTCGACGCATTCCTCAACGACAAGACCTACGCGCTGATCGACGAACTCGAAGGCATCGCCAAGGCGCACGAGACGAACGTCGCCAGCGTCGCACTGGCCTGGGTGCATGCGCAGCCCGCCGTCTCCTCGGTCATCATCGGGGCGCGCAGGCTCTCGCAGCTCGAGGACAACGTCCGCGCCGTCGATGTGCGGCTCAGCACCGACGAACTGGGCCGGCTCGACGCGCTGACCAAGCCGAAATTCGGGTTCCCGCACAACATGCTGGAAATGGCGCCGGGCATCATCAACGGTGGAACGTCGGTCAACGGCGGCCTTGCGCCGATCTCCGAGTACGTGATGCCCGAAGGTGGCCGGCCTTACTGATACCGGTCAGTCCTTGTCTCCGGAGTGCATCTTCAGCGCGGTGTCCACGTTGGCCTTCTTGTCCTCTCCGGCGCCCTTCGCCGCGGCCTTCTTCCGCTTCGCGACGACGGCGTCGACGGCGCCGTTGAGCGCCGAACCGAGGGGGAAACCGAGATAGTGGGTGAGGAAGACGGCCATCTCCTTGAGCTCAGTCTCGGTCAGTTCACCGTTGAGCAGCGCGGCGTTGATCTGAATCTCGGCCAGGTCGCGGTTGCCGATCGCGGTCACCGCCGTCAACGTCATGATGCGCTTGTCGCGCATCGACAATCCCGGTCGTGTCCAGATGCTGCCGAACAGGTGATCGACGGTCAGGTCGAAGTACGCATCGCCCTCGATGTTGGGCATCTCCCAGCCGTAGACCTCGTTCATCTTCGCGAGGCCCTTGCGGCGAAGTTCGTCCATCACGCCTCTTTCTCTGTGTGTGGCACCCCGAGGCCGGCCGCCAGCCCCTCGTAGGCCAACCGGGCCAGCGGCAGATCCACCGACACCGCCTCGCCCAGGGCCAGCGCCAGGCTCAGGTCTTTCTCCCCCAGCCCCCGGGTATGCATGAACGGCTGGTACAGGAAGTGTTCCGGCTCAAGGTCTTTCATGTCGTCGCGGACCATGATCGCCCCGGGCCCGCCGGTGAGGGCATCGGTGTGACGCACCACCCGACCCAGCGCCTGCAGATCCAGTCCCGCCGCCTCCGCCAGTTTCATGGCTTCGCACGCCGCGACATACGACGTGAACGTCAACATGTTGCGGGCCAGCTTCATTCGAGTCCCAGCACCGGGCTCACCGGCGTGGATGACCACCGCCGCCCAATGTTTGAACGCCGGCTTGATCCGCTCGTACACCTCCCGATTGGCCCCCACCATGGTGGCAAGCTCGCCCTTCGCGGCGGCCGCGGCGCCACCGCTGACCGGGGCGTCCACGACATGGATGCCCTGCGGCTTGAGGTCACTGGCCAGTTCCGCAGCCGTCGTGTCGCTGATCGTCGAGTGGATCGCGATGACCGTCCCGGGCTTGGCGTGGGCGGCCAGCTCGCCGACGACCTCGCGCACCTGCGCGTCGTCGAGGACGGTGACGTGGATGATGTCGGCGGCAGCGACGTCGGCGACGCTGTCGGCCAGGCCGGCGCCCTTCTCGGCCAGCGGCGTCATCGCCTCGGTTCGGATGTCGTAAACCGTCACCCCGCCGGGCCATTCGGTCATCTTCGTGGCCATCGGCGCACCCATGTTGCCCAGCCCGATGTAGCCCAGCCTCAGATCTTCTGCCATTGGCGCCGCTCCTCCTCATCGCTCCGCTCTGCATCGTCGCCGGCGTTGCTCATGACCGGATTATCTGCCCGCCGTCAACGTTGAAGATCTGCCCCGTGATCCACGACGCCTCATCGGAGAGCAAGAACAGGCACATCCCGACCAGATCCTCGGGAGTCCCCATGCGCGACAAGGGAAGACCCTTGACGATGTCGGCCACCATCTCCTGCGGCGTGGTGGTCCGGTTGGCCTCGGTGTCGATGGGCCCGGGCGCGATCGCGTTGATCCGGATGTTCTGGCCGCCCAACTCGCGGGACAACTGTTGGGTCAGGCCGTTCACCCCGACCTTGGCCAGGCCGTAGTAGTTCGAGTACAGCCACGCCGCCGTGGACGACTGGTTGACGATCGCCCCACCGCCGCGCTTGGCCATCTTGCGATAGACGGCGCGGGTGCACCACAGGGCGCCGTCGAGGTTGACGCTCATGAACTTCTTGTAGTACTCGGGATCGATCGTGAGCAGGAAATCGAGCTTCATGCCCCCGAAGATCGCGGCGTTGTTGACCAGATAATCGATGCCGCCGAACTCGGCCAGCGCGCGGTCGGCCATCGCCTTCGCCGACGCCGGGTCGGACACATCGACGGGCACCGCCAGGGCCGTACCGCCGTCGGCGACGATCTGCTTGGCCACCGCCTCGGCCGCCTCGGACTTGATGTCGGCCACGACAACCGCGGCACCTTCACGGGCTAGCGCCTCGGCATACGCCTGACCGATGCCGCCACCGGAACCGGTGACGATCGCGACCTTGTTCTCAAACCGCATGCTCTCGAGCTCCTCTAGTTAACCGCTGTCGCGATGGTTTTGATTTCGAGGTACTCCTCGAAACCGGCCAGGCCCATCTCTCGGCCGTTGCCGGACTGCTTGTAACCGCCGAACGGGGCGTCGGCCGAATACCACACGCCGCCATTGACATTGATGGTGCCCGCGCGGACCCGCGCGGCGACCCTCGCCGCCCGATCCGGGTCGGCGCCGAAAACGGTGCCCGACAAGCCGTATGGCGAGTCGTTGGCAATGCGCACCGCGTCGTCGTCGCCGTCGTGCGGAATCACCGTCAGGACCGGGCCGAAGATCTCCTCGCGCGCGCAGCGGGCGTCGTTGCCCAGCCCGGCGATGACGGTGGGCTCGATGAAGAAACCGACGTCGCGGCCGGACGGCCGGCCACCCCCGCATGCGAATGTGCCGCCCTCGGCGATCGCCGAGTCGAGGTAGCCCTGGATGCGGTCGCGCTGACGCGCCGAAATCACCGGCCCGCAGATGGTTCCGGGGTCCGTGGGGTCGCCCGCCTTGATGCCGCCCATCGTCGCGGCCGCGATGGCGACGGCTTCGTCATACTTCGCCCGCGGCACCACCAGCCGGGTGGTGATCGCGCATCCCTGCCCGGCGTGCATGCAGACCGAGAACCCTGCCACGCCCACGGCACCGCTCAGGTCGGCGTCGTCGAGGACGATAAACGCCGACTTGCCGCCGAGCTCGAGGAAGACCTTCTTGATGGTGGCGGCACCGTCGGCCATCACGCTGCGGCCGGTGGCGGTCGACCCGGTGAACGAAACCATGTCCACCCGTGGGTCTTTGGCCAACAGCGCACCCACGCCGTGGTCGCTGGAGGTGACGATGTTGATGACACCGGGCGGGAAGTCGGTGTGCTCGGCGATGAGTTCGCCCAGCACCGCGGCGCACCAGGGTGTGTCGGGGGCGGGTTTGAGGACCACGGTGTTTCCAGCCGCCAGTGCGGGTCCGATCTTGGCGAGGTTGATCTGGTGGGGAAAGTTCCACGGCGTGATCGCCCCTACCACGCCGACGGCCTCACGGGCGATGGTGCGCCGGGTACGGATGCCCATCGGCGACGCCTCGCCGAGATCCTGGTTGTAAACGTAGGATTCGGCGGTATCCGCCGCGAACGCCAGGTCGTTGACCGGGACTTCGAGCTGGGCGATGCTGGTGAGCATCCGCGGCGCGCCGACCTCTGCGATGGTCAGGTCCCGCAGTTCTTCAAGGTGCTGCTGCATCGCCTCGCGCAGTTGGCGCACGCACCGCACCCGTAGCTCGGTATCGCGCGACCAGTCGGTGTCGTCGAAGGCGCGCCGCGCGGCGTCGATCGCGCGGCCCATGTCGTCGGCGCCGCCATCGGCCGCGGCTCCCAATACTTCCTCGGTCGCCGGATTGATCGTCGGGAACGTGCCGGCGCTGCCGGGCGACATCTTCCCGTCGATGAAAAGTGCGCTCACGCCGTCGGCCAACAAGGCCATCTCCCGCTCCCGTCTGTGCGACCAATCGAGCACGCGAATTCCAATGGATTTCAGTGGACAGTTGTCCGATATTATCCGATGGAACCATAGCCGCCTCGCTGTTAGCGGTGCAAGGGCCGATCTCGACTGGGGCGGCTACGCGACCGAAAACAGCACATTAACCGCCGTCTTTGCCGATCGGTCTTGCTTCCGGCGGAGTCGGTCCGATAGCTTGGACATGTGTCCAGCGATGCACTGGTGACGATCACGTCTCAGGCCGAGCACCAGACCGGCCCGCCCGCGCGAAACCGCCGCCAGGAGGAGACCTTCCGGAAGGTGCTCGCGGCGGGCATCGAGACGCTGCGCGAAAAGTCCTACGCCGACCTGACGGTGCGCGCGGTCGCGGCTCGCGCCAAAGTCGCCCCGGCCACGGCTTACACCTACTTCTCGTCGAAGAACCACCTGATCGCCGAGGTCTACCTGGACCTGGTCCGGCAGGTCCCCTACTTCACCGACGTCAACGACCCGATGCCCACCCGGGTGGACCAGGTGTTGCGCCACCTGGCCCTGGTGGTCGCCGATGAGCCAGAGGTCAGCGCCGCGTGCACGACGGCCTTGCTCAGCGGAGGCGCCGAGCCCGCGGTGCGGGCCGCCCGCGACCGGATCGGCGCGGAGATCCACCGCCGCATCACGTCCGCGATCGGCCCCGATGCCGACCCCACCGCCGTGTCGGCGCTCGAAATGTCGTTTTTCGGGGCGCTCGTTCAGGCCGGCAGCGGCGAATTCACCTATCGCGAGATCGCCGACCGGCTGGCCTATGTGGTCAGGCTGATCCTCACCGGCGCCGGAGAGACGAGCCAGGAGACAAGCACCGAATGACCATCCATGTTGGCGACCACGAGCTGGTCCTCGATCCATACGACTACGACTTCCACGAGGACCCGTACCCGTACTACAAGCGCCTCCGCGATGAGGCCCCGCTGTATCGCAACGAGGACCTGAAGTTTTGGGCGCTGTCGCGGCACCAGGATGTGCTGCAGGGTTTCCGCAACAGCACCACGCTGTCGAACAAATACGGCGTTTCGCTGGATCCGGCGTCGCGCGGCCCGCACGCGTCCAAGACGATGTCGTTTTTGGCGATGGACGATCCCGCCCATCTGCGTCTGCGGACGCTGGTGTCAAAAGGCTTCACACCGAGGAGGATTCGCGAACTCGAACCCCGCGTCACCGAGATCGCGACACAACACCTCGACACGATGCTGGAAAAGGCTAGGTCGTCAGCGGACGGCACGGTCGACTACGTCGACGAGTTCGCCGGAAAGCTTCCCATGGACGTCATCTCCGAGTTGATGGGTGTCCCCGAACCGGATCGAGTCCAGGTGCGCGCCTGGGCCGACGGGGTGATGCACCGCGACGAGGGCGTCACCGACGTGCCGCCGGAGGCCGTCGAAGCCTCCATCAACCTGATCGTCTACTACCAGGGAATGGTCGCCGAGCGGCGCAAGAAGCTGACGGATGACCTGACCTCGGCGCTGCTGGAAGCCGAGATCGACGGCGACCGGCTCACGGACGAGGAAGTCCTCGGCTTCATGTTCCTGATGGTGATCGCCGGCAACGAGACGACCACCAAACTCCTTGCCAATGCCGCATTTTGGGGCCACAAGAACCCCGAGCAGCTGACTCCGGTCTATGCCGACCTGTCGCTGGTGCCGCTGTGGGTCGAGGAGACCTTGCGCTACGACACGTCCAGCCAGATCCTGGCCCGCACCGTATCCGGGGAACTCACCCTCTACGACACCACCATTCCCGAGGGCGACGTATTGCTGCTGCTGCCCGGTTCCGGCCACCGCGACGAGCGGGTCTTCGACAGGCCCGACGACTATCTGATCGGCCGCGAAATCGGGCCCAAACTATTGAGTTTCGGTAGTGGCGCACATTTCTGCCTGGGCGCGCATCTGGCGCGGATGGAAGCCCGGGTCGCTCTCACCGAGTTGTTCAAGCGAATCCGCGGATATGAGGTGGACGAGGCCAACGCCGTCCGCGTCCACTCCAGCAATGTCCGCGGATTCGCTCACCTACCAATGACCGTGGAGGTCCGCTGAATGCCCCGCTTTGACCCCCTGCCCGAACGCCGGCCGGCCATCGTGGCCGGCGCCTCGTCCGGCATCGGAGAGGCCACCGCCATCGAACTCGCGGCGCACGGCTTCCCGGTCGCGCTCGGCGCGCGCCGAGTCGAGAAGCTCAACGACATCGTCGGCAAGATCAACGCCGAAGGCGGCGAGGCGGTCGGATTCCACCTGGACGTCACGGATCCGAACTCGGTGAAATCCTTTGTCTCGCAGTCGGTCGACGCACTGGGCGACATCGAGGTAATGGTCGCCGGTGCCGGCGACACATACTTCGGCAAACTCGCGGAGATCACCACCGACGAGTTCGAGTCGCAACTGCAAATCCACCTCGTCGGCGCCAACCGGCTGGCCGCCGCCGTGCTGCCGGGCATGCTGGAGCGTCAGCGTGGCGATCTGATCTTCGTCGGCTCCGACGTGGCCCTGCGCCAGCGGCCGCACATGGGTGCCTACGGCGCGGCCAAGGCCGCTCTCGTGGCGATGGTCACCAACTTCCAGATGGAGCTCGAGGGCACCGGCGTGCGGGCCTCGATCGTGCACCCCGGCCCGACGAAGACCTCGATGGGCTGGAGCCTGCCGGCCGAGAAGATCGGCCCCGCACTGGAGGACTGGGCCAAGTGGGGCCAGGCCCGCCATGACTACTTCCTGCGCGCGGCGGACCTGGCGCGCGCCATCACGTTCGTCGCCGAGACACCGCGCGGCGGGTTCATCGCGAACATGGAGCTTCAGCCCGAAGCCCCGTTGGCCGACAAGAAAGATCGACAGAAGCTCGCACTCGGCGAGGAGGGGATGCCGTCATGACAACCACCGCGATTGTGCCGCGGGTTTCCGGCGGCGAGGAAGAGCACGGTCACCTCGAGGAATTCCGCACCGACCCAATCGGTCTGATGAAGCGCGTCCGGGACGAGTGCGGCGACGTCGGCTGGTTCCAGCTGGTCGACAAACACGTCATCCTGCTGTCTGGCGCGGGCGCCAACGAATTCTTCTTCCGCTCCGCGGACGAGGATCTGGACCAGGCCGAGGCCTACCCCTTCATGACGCCGATCTTCGGCAAGGGCGTCGTATTCGACGCCAGCCCCGAGCGGCGCAAGGAGATGCTGCACAACTCGGCGTTGCGCGGCGAGCAGATGAAGGGCCACGCCAGCACCATTGAGGGCGAAGTCAAGAAGATGATCGCCAACTGGGGCGACCAGGGCGAGATCGAGCTGCTCGACTTCTTCGCGGAGCTGACCATCTACACCTCGACCGCCTGCCTGATCGGGCTGAAATTCCGTGAGCAGCTCGACCATCGCTTCGCGGAGTACTACCACGAGCTGGAACGCGGCACCGACCCGCTGTGCTACGTCGATCCCTACCTGCCGATCGAGAGCTTCAAACGACGGGACGAGGCGCGCGTCAAACTCGTTGCGCTGGTGCAGGAGATCATGGACCAGCGGCTGGCCAATCCCCCGAAGGACAAGGCCGACCGCGACATGCTCGACGTGCTGGTCTCGATCAAGGACGAAGACGGCATTCCCCGGTTTTCCGCCGACGAGGTCACCGGAATGTTCATCTCGCTGATGTTCGCGGGGCACCACACCAGTTCGGGGACCTCGGCGTGGACGTTGATCGAGTTAATCCGCCACCCCGATGTGTACGCCGAGGTGCTCGCCGAGCTCGAGGAGCTGTACGCCGATGGCGAAGAGGTGAGTTTCCATGCGCTGCGGTCGATTCCGAAGCTGGATAACGTGGTCAAGGAGACCCTACGGCTGCACCCGCCGCTGATCATCCTGATGCGGGTGGCCCAGGGCGAGTTCGAGGTCGAGGGCTTTCCGATCCACAAGGGCGACTACGTCGCCGCGTCCCCGGCGATCAGCAACCGGATCCCCGAGGACTTCCCCGATCCGGATGCCTTCAAGCCCGACCGCTACAACAAGCCCGAGCAGGCCGACATCGTCAATCGGTGGACCTGGATTCCATTCGGCGCAGGGCGACACCGGTGCGTCGGCGCCGCCTTCGCCCAGATGCAGATCAAGGCGATCTTCTCGGTTCTATTGCGCGAGTACGAATTCGAGATGGCACAGCCGGCCGACAGTTACCACAACGACCACTCCAAAATGGTCGTCCAGCTCGCCCGGCCGGCAAAAGTCCGCTACCGCAAGCGCCAGAAGTAGGTTCTCCCATGGGATTCAGGATCGAAGCCGATCTGGATTTGTGCCAGGGCCATGCCATGTGCGAACTGGAGGCGCCGGACTACTTCCGGGTGCCCAAGCGGGGCAAGGTCGAAATCGTGGACCCCGAGCCGCCCGAAGACGCCCGCGAGGAAGTCGAGCGCGCGGTCGATATGTGCCCAACGCATGCACTGTTCATCAAAGAAGATCCAGGAGACTGATTCATGACATCACAAGCGTCACGCGAGGAACTCGAGGCATGGGTCGACCGCTGGCTGCAGGCCAACAAGGACTGCGAGAAGGCCGGTGACTGGCGGCCATTGGCGGACTTCTACACCCAGGACGCCACCTACGGCTGGAACATCGGCCCCAAGGAAGACGTGATGTGCGTCGGCATCGACGAAATCCGCGACATTGCCCTGGGCCTGGAGATGGAGGGCCTGGAGAACTGGGTGTACGAGTACCAGAAGGTGCTCATCGACGAGAAGCAGGGCGAGATCGTCGGCTTCTGGAAGCAGATCGTCAACAAGTCCGACGGCACCAGGGACGAGATCTACGGCATCGGCGGCAGTTGGTTCCGCCTCAACGCCGACAACCTCATCGAGTGGCAGCGGGACTTCTTCGACTTCGGTCACGTCGCGTACATGTTCGGCAAGCTCATCGAATCCGGCGACCTCAGCTCCGGCATGCAGAAGCGAATCGAGCGCAGCATCGCCGGCGAGAAGCTGCCGGGCTACTACCCGCTCGGCCAGGCACCGGTGCCGATCTGGTGACCGGAGCCAGTGGCGGACCAACCAAGCATTTGATTTGTTGCACGCGCTATGCTGACGCGACAAGGGTGCCTGTGGCGCCCGTCACCAAGTTGTCCGGCATCAAGGGGCCGGCCAGCTCTGATCGATTCAAAGGCGAAATGGGGTCAGGACCATCGTGAAGACAAAAGGCGCACTGATCTGGGAGTTCAACCAGCCCTGGTCCATCGAGGAAATCGAGATCGGCGACCCGCAAGCGCATGAGGTCAAGATCCAGATGGAAGCGGCCGGCATGTGCCACTCCGACCATCACCTCGTCACCGGCGGAATCCCGATGGCCGGTTTCCCGGTGCTCGGCGGGCATGAGGGTGCCGGCATCGTCACCGAGGTCGGTCCGGGCGTCGAAGACATCGCCCCCGGCGACCACGTGGTGCTGTCCTTCATCCCGTCCTGCGGGCAGTGCCCGACGTGTCAGGCCGGCATGCGCAACCTGTGCGACCTGGGGGCCGGACTGCTCGGCGGTGCCGCGGTTTCCGACGGCACGTTCCGCATCCAGTCAAAGGGTCAGAATGTCTTCCCCATGACGCTGCTGGGCACGTTCTCGCCGTACATGGTGGTGCACCGCAGCTCCGTGGTGAAGATCGACCCGTCGGTTCCCTTCGAGGTCGCCGCCTTGGTCGGCTGCGGCGTCACCACCGGGTACGGCTCGGCGGTCCGCACCGCCGACATCCGGCCGGGCCAAGACGTCGCCATCGTCGGTGTCGGCGGGGTCGGCATGGCGGCGCTGCAGGGCGCCGTCAACGCCGGCGCACGCTACATCTTCGCGATCGACCCGGTCGAATGGAAGCGCGACCAGGCGCTGAAATTTGGTGCCACCCACGTCTATCCCGACATCGACGCGGCGCTGATGGGCATCATGGAGGTCACCTACGGGCTGATGGCCCACAAGGTCGTGGTCACGGTCGGCGAGCTGCACGGCGCCGACGTCGACAACTACCTCAACATCACCCAAAAGGGCGGCACCTGCGTGCTGACCGCCATCGGCAGCCTGCTGGACACCAACGTCAACCTCAACCTGGCGATGCTCACCCTGATGCAGAAGAACTTGCAGGGCACCATCTTCGGCGGCGGCAACCCGCAGTACGACATCCCGCAGCTGCTGTCGATGTACAAGGCCGGCAAGCTGAACCTGGACGACATGGTCACCACCCAGTACCGCCTGGAGCAGATCAACGAGGGCTACCAGGACATGCTGGACGGCAAGAACATTCGCGGCGTCATCCGGTACACGGACGCGGACAGGTAACTGCCGCCCCAACCGACTGGGTCCCGAGTGACGGGGTTCGGGCACCTGCTGGCGCCGGGACAGATCGGCGCCATGACAGTGCGCAACCGCATGGTCATGTCTCCGATGGAGACCATGTATGGCACGCCCGATGGGCTGCCGTCCGAGCGCACCCGCGACTACTTCGCCGCACGCGCCAAGGGCGGAGTCGGCCTGATCACGCTGGGCGCCACCGGGATCGACCACCAGCATCCGGAGACTCCAGGCGGGTTGCACCTGGCCACCGACGAATCGGTCGACGCGCATCGGGCGCTCGTGGAGGTGGTGCACGAGCACGGGGCCAAGATCCAACCACAAATCGTGCACGCCGGTCCCGACGGTCTGGGCCCCGAGATCTTCGGTGTCACGTCATTGGGCCCGTCGGTGATTCCCTCCTACCTCACCGGGCGCCCGTCGGTCGAGATCAGCAAGCAACAGCTGTGCGGGGTGTTCGATTTGTTCAAGGCCGCGGCGCGGCGTGCCGTCGAGGCCGGGTACGACGGCATCGAGCTGCACGCCGCGCACGGCTACATGCTGCTGGGCTCATTCCTTGCCCCGCAACGCAATCGCCGCACCGACGACTACCGCGGTGATTCGGTCCGCGGCCGTGCGCGGGTGGTCCTCGATGCGCTGGCCGCAATCCGTTCCGAGATCGGTGACGCCCTGCCGATCACGCTGCGAATCTCGGGCTACGAACGGGTCGCGGGTGGCCGGCCGATCTTCGAGACCGCGCAGCTGGCGCCGGAGTTCGTGGCCGCGGGTGTCAACGCGTTCCACATCAGCGGCGGGGTGATCGACCGGTTGGTGACCGGGATGGTCAACGGTGCCGACGACGGCGAGGGGCTCAACGTCGGGGCCGCGGCCGCGGTCAAGCAGGTGGTCGACGTGCCCGTGATCGCCGTCGGCCGCATCCACGATCCGGCCCGGGCCGAACGGATTCTGGCCGACGGACGCGCCGATTTCATCGCGATGGGCCGTCCGCTGCTGGCCGACCCCGAGCTGCCGCGCAAACTGCGCGACGGGCAGGCACACCGGATTCGCAAGTGCATCTCCTGTGAAAACTGCATCGATGCAATGGAACTGCGTTTCTCTGTCGACTGTGCCGTCAATCCACGCACCGGCAAGGAGCGCGAAATGGCGGCGGCTCCCGCCGCACGCACCAAGCGCGTGGTGGTGATCGGCGGTGGGCCCGCCGGGCTGGAGGCCGCCCGGGTAGCCGCCGAACGGGGACACCGCGTCACGCTTTTCGAACGCAGCGCCGCGCTGGGCGGCGCGCTGCGCTGGGCGGCGGTTCTGCATCCGGAGAATGAGCCTTTTCTGCGCTACCTGCGCCAGGAGATCAAGCTCAGCAGCGTGGAAGTCCGCCTGGGTCAATCGATTTCGTCTCAGGACGTCGTCGATGTCGGCCCGGATGCGGTGGTGGTCGCCACCGGTGGCAGGGTCGCCGTGCCGGCGATCCCCGGATCCGATCTACCGCACGTCCACACCGGTCCCGGGCTGCGCGAATTGCTGGGCGGGCGAGCCGAATCCGGCGCACCGGCTTGGCAACGGCTGGGGGCTTCCGCGCTGGGCGGGTGGCGGCAGCGGCTGGTGCATCCTGCCGCGGTCCGGATGGCCAGCCGCGCCTGGATGCCGGTCGGACGGCGGGTCGCCATCATCGGCGGTGACCTGGTCGCCCTGGAACTGGCCGAATTCCTGGCGAGCCGGGGCCGGCTGGTGTCGATCCTCGAATCCGGCAAAAATATCGCCCCGGAGGTGGGCAACAAACGCAAGACCGAACACATGGATCGCCTCGACCGGCTGGGCGTCACCGTGCATGTGCGGGCCACCGTGGAACGGATCACCACCGAAGCGGTGGTGTTCACCCCGGCCGGCGGCACCGCCCGGCAGCTGGAGGCCGACAGCGTCGTGCTGGCCGGCACGGTCGAACCCGACACCACGATGTTCGACGCGCTGGCCGCCGCCCTGCCCGGCGCTCAGGTGCACGCCGCCGGCGACTGCACCGGGCTCGGGCTGATCCGCAAGGCCACCGAGGAAGGCGCGCGCGCCGCGTGCGCAATCTAGTGACAGGAGAACAAGAATGACCCGAACCGAAGAATCGCAGGCGACCCCGGCGCTCGCCGCCTCGCAGGCCTCATGGCGATGCGTACAAGCGCACGACCGGGAGGGCTGGCTGGCCCTGATGGCCGACGACGTCGTCATCGAGGATCCGATCGGCAAATCCGTGACCAACCCGGACGGCACCGGGGTTCGCGGTAAGGAGGCAGTCGGCGCGTTCTTCGACACGAACATCGCGGCCAACCAGCTGTCCATCACTTGCGAGGAAACGTTCCCGTCGAGTTCCCCCCATGAGATCGCCCACATATTGGTGCTCAACAGCAAGTTCGAGGGCGGCTTCACCAGCTCGGTGCGGGGCGTGTTCACTTACGCGGTCAACGACGCCGGACTGATTACCAACATGAGGGGCTACTGGAACCTCGACGTCATGCAGTTCGGCAAGGAGGAGTGAGCCGGCCGCACGGCGCCGAAGGCACTACCGCCTCCTGAGATTCGATCGCGCGTGCGCTATCGAACCCGGCGCAAGCAGGCGCGGCCCGAGGCGAGAACCATCGCCCCTATGCTGGGGCCATGGCATCGATCTTCACCAAGATCATCAACCGTGAACTTCCCGGCCGCTTCGTCTACGAGGACGACGAGGTCGTCGCGTTCTTGACGATCGAGCCCATGACTCAAGGGCACACGTTGGTGGTGCCGCGGGCCGAAATCGATCAGTGGCAGGACGTCGATGGGGCGACGTTCGCCCGGATCATGAGCGTGAGTCAGCTCGTCGGCAAGGCCGTGTGCAAGGCCTTCAAGACTGAGCGGGCGGGGGTGATCATCGCCGGGCTGGAGGTGCCCCATCTACACGTGCACGTGTTCCCCACCCGCCGCCTGAGCGACTTCGGTTTCGCCAACGTCGACCGCAACCCCTCACCGGAATCCCTGGACGACGCGCAGGCCAAAATCAAGGCGGCCCTGGCTCAATTGGCGTGAACCGGCTCCTGCGCCGGCACTTCGCTGACGCGCGGGAGTGTGACCCGGAAACAACAGCCCTCCCCGGGCGCGGTCGTCACCGTGACGGCGCCGCCGTGCGCGCGCACCAGCGAGTCGACGATCGATAGCCCCAATCCAGTGCCGCCGCTGGCACGCGCCCGCGACGAGTCGGTGCGATAGAAGCGTTCGAACACCCGCGACGCGTCCTGCTCGGTCATGCCGGGACCCTTGTCGGCCACTTCGAGCACGGCGTCGTCCCCCTCGGTGCCGACCCGCACGGTGACGTCGGCGCGCTCCGGGGTGTGCTGCAAGGCATTCGCGACCAGGTTGCTCAGCACCTGTCGGATCCGCGGTTCGTCTCCGAGCACCTCCGGGGTGCCAGGGCCGTCGAGCACTTCCATGGCAATGGTGCGCTTGGGGTCCATCGCCTGCGCGTCGTGCACGGCGTCGCTGGCCAGCGCCAGCAGGTCGACCCGGTTGTGTTCGAGCGGTCGTTGCACATCGAGGCGGGCCAACAGCAGCAGGTCGTCGACCAGCAGCCCCATCCGGCTGGCTTCGCTTTCGATGCGCGACAACAGCATGGCGACGTCGCGCGCGGCGCCCTGCCGATACAACTCCGCGAAGCCGCGGATTGTCGTTAGCGGGGTGCGCAGCTCGTGGCTGGCGTCGGTGATGAACCGCCGCATCCGCTCCTCGGAACCGCGGGCCTTCTCGGCCGACGACTCCGAGGACGCGAGCGCCTCCTGGATCTGCGCAAGCATTCCGTTCAGGGCGAGGGACAGCCGGCCGACCTCGGTACGTGGATCACGTTCCGGGACACGGCGATCCAGCTGGCCGGCGGCTATCGCCGCGGCAGTCTGTTCGACCTCGGAGAGCGGCCGCAGGCTGCGCTGCACGACCGCGAAGCCGGCGATGCCGACCACTACCAGCACCGCCACCCCGATACCGATCTGCAACCAGACCAGGGAGCTGACCGTGTGTTGGACGTCGGACAGGTCGATCGCAACGGTCGTCAGGCCGTGCGGGCCGCGCACCGACACCGCGCGCCACTGGATGTCGGACCCGTTGACCGACGGCAGCGTCGTCGGATTGGGGCCTACGTCGTTGTTGGGCGGCAATGCCGGTTCGGAGTTGCGGTCGTTGATCGCGGTGAACGGGGTGCCGTCGATGCCGATGCCCCGCACGTAGAACTTCGACGGTGGCCGGCCCGGGTCGGGGGCCCCGTAGGGCGGCGGCGACTCGCGCCGCGGGGCCTGCGCCCAGCCCCGCGACGCGTCGAGCAGCGTCTGGTCGATCCGGGTGACCAGGCTGTGCCGCAGGATCGACGTGACCGCGATGCCCGAGACCGCCAGCCCGCACGCCACCAGCGCCAGGGTGGCGGCGACCAGCCCTACCCGGAGCGGCAATCCACGTCGATGCTGTTTGGCCATGTGAATGATTCTTCGCTAACGCTGGTGGCCGAGCGCGGGCTCAGCGTGGTTCCCGCAACACGTAGCCCACTCCCCGCAGGGTATGCAGCAGCCGCTTCTCCCCAGTATCGATCTTGCGGCGTAGGTACGAAACGTAGGACTCGACGACATTGACGTCACCTCCGAAGTCATATCGCCACACGTGGTCGAGGATCTTGGGCTTGCTCAAGACCGTGCCCGCGTTGATCACAAAGTAACGCAGCAGCGTGAACTCGGTCGGCGATAGGGACACCGGTTCGCCGGCCTTCCACACCTCGTGCGTCTCCTCGTCGAGTTCGATGTCGGCGAAGGTCAGCCGGGCGCTGCGGGGCTCCGCTCCGCCCTTGCCGGCGCGCCGAAGGATGACCCGCAGCCGGGCGACGACTTCCTCCAAGCTGAACGGCTTGGTCACGTAGTCGTCGCCGCCCAGGGTCAGGCCGGCGATCTTGTCCTGCAACGAATCACGGGCCGTCAGGAACAGCGCCGGGGCGTCGATGCCGTCGGCGCGCAGGCGCCGCAGCACTCCGAATCCGTCCATCCCGGGCATCATCACGTCCAGGATCACCGCGTCGGGGCGGGCTTCCCGGGCCCGATCCAGGGCCTGGGCGCCATTCGTCGCGGTGTAGACCTCGAAACCCTGGAACTTGAGGCTCACCGAGAGGAGCTCGACGATGTTGGCCTCGTCATCGACTACGAGGACACGAGCCTCCGGTTTCGTTTCGCTTGAGGTTGCCGCGGTCATCAGATTCTTCTGCCTCTTGTTGAACGTTTCCTATGTAAAGGTTGTGTGGTTGCTGAAAGCTCAGTGCCAACACTCTGATAGTAGTCTGCCAGGCCTCATCGCAACCGCTCGGACCTGCGCGGGTCGGCGCAGTCGCGTCGCGAATAGACTCGTGGAATGAACCTCGCCGCACGGATCGTGTTGGCCGCGACCGCCCCGGCACGTGTCGGGCTCGCCGCCGCGGACGCCGGCCTGACCGTGGCAACCGCGGCGGTCGGGGTGGCGAAACGGGCGCTGGGCGAAGGCGGGACGGGCGGAACGAACGCCATGACTTCCATGCTGGGAATCGACGACGCGATCGTTCGTGCCAACCGGCTCGCCCGGCTGCTGGACGACGATGCGCCACTGGGACGGGCCGTGGCACCGGAGGGACCGATCGACCGGCTGCTGCGCCCGGGCGGGTTGGTCGACATGCTGACGTCGGACGGCGGCCTGCTGGACCGCCTTACCGCTGAGGGCGGGGGCCTGCACCGCACCCTGCAGCCCGGCGGCCTGGCCGATCAGCTTGTCTCCGAGGACGGACTGATCGAGCGGCTGCTGGCCGAGGATGGGCTGGCCGACCGGCTGCTGGCCGAGGGTGGTCTGGTCGACAAGCTGACGGCGAAGAACGGGCCGCTGGACCAGCTCGCCGACGTCGCCGACACCCTGGCGCGGCTGACGCCCGGGATGGAAGCGCTGGAGCCCGCGATCGCCACGCTGCAGGACGCGGTCGTCGCGCTCACCATGGTGGTGAACCCGCTGAGCAGCATCGCCGACCGCATTCCGCTCCCCGGCCGGCGTCGTCCTTCGTCCCGGACGGTGCGCTCAACGCGCATCATCGACAGCGGCGAGTGACCGATTAGGCTTGGACCGGTTTGATCCCGCCTCCTTAGCTCAGTGGTAGAGCACTCGCCTTGTAAGCGAGCGGTCGTCAGTTCAATCCTGACAGGGGGCTCCAGGCATCGCCGCCGCTCTGGCGCTCTCAGATTCCGGCGCAGATATGGATGAATGGAATCGGCGCGCAGATGCTGGCCGAGACGTAGGGCCTGGGGCCGTAATAGCCACCCCAAGCGGGCGGCGGAGGCGGTGGAGCCGCCGGAGGTGGTGGCGGTGGGGCCGCCGGTGGCGGCGCTACTGGTTGAGCCGCCTGCGCGAGCACCACACACGTATCGGACGGTGGGTCGTACACGGTGCCTTCGCCACATTCGGCGGCCCTACTTACCGCCGGCGATAGAGACGTCATGGTCACCGCCAGCGCGAATGCGGCTGGGCCGATGACTGCCAAACGGTTAGCTACGCTGCGCATCACATGACTCCGTGCAGGGAGATCGTAGCTCTGACCTCGTTGCTACGGAAGGGGCCGAAGTGGCCTTTTTGGCGCGAACTCAACCAAAGTCCAGTCGGCGAGTTCGGGGACTCCGCACAGCAGCTTTCCGGGCCGGACGAAGGCGACCACCCCGGTTATGGCGGGCCGGGGACGCCGTCCAGATCTCGGTGGATACCTTGCAGGTCCCCTTGGATCCCTTGCAGCTTCCCCTCGATTGCCTGCAGATCGGAGAGGGCATTCTGGTAGGCCGGCGACAAGTCGGCCGGGGCCGCGGGTTGAGACTGAGGGCAGTACGCAACGATGGCGCCCGCGGTGACTTCGGTGCTTTGGTTGGCGTCCCAAATCGACGATCGCTGCACGAATTCGACCGCATCCGCGAAATTGGGTTGGCGCGCCAGGAAGTCGCAGACCGCGTGACCCTGGGTTATCACGTATTCGTGGTTGGGGACTGGCACCCCTTCGTGCTTCAACGCGGCGATGAACGCCGCGTCGGCGGCCTCGATGCGCGCATTGGGCGCTTGCGGCGCAACAGGTTTGGGCGCGGGCGCGGCCGACGGCGGAGTTTCCGCCCGCTGCGCCGATGAATCCTGGCGGTGGACCGAAAACATCACCACCACCGCGGCGGCGACGGCCACCAGAGATAGCGGCAAGGCCGCGAGCAGGCCCAAGTGCCGCTGCACGCCCTTGCGCCGGCGAAGCGTGGTGCCGATTCCGGCGCCCCTCGACCCGGCGTTGGGGGCAACATCGGTTTCATAGGCTTTCGCCGCAGCGGGGAGAGACGCCCCGGCGCTGTGGGCCAGGAGCTCGTCGAGCAGTTCGTCCACCTCTCGGGACGACGGCTCGCCGCCGTGCTCTCGGACCGCTCGTCGCCCGAGCGCGATGCGCCGCAATTCTGAATCGATGGTCTCGCGGTCGCGCATATCAACCAGTTTGAGCGTGTCAGGACGACGTCACAAGCCCCTAGATACGGGCCGATAACGGCGCGCCCGCACAGCCGCGCTCCCGCTGACCATGCAGCGTTGTTAACGCCGCCACGAACGCCCCGAACGCGCGGAGACTTGCCGGGAGCCGGCCCGCCACACCTGCAGTTCGACCTCGTGCACGCCCCGACGAGCTGGCGCGATCCGCACGCCGGAGACTCCAGATCCGATTCGTCGCCCACGAACCTTTGGACGACATGAAAGCCATTCTGAGGCAGTCGATTACAGTTAATAGCCACCCCACGTGGTACGCTTGCCCGGGATGCCCGTCGGCATCCGTTCAAAATGAGAGAAGTTGAAGGTATGACACAGGGAACTGTGAAATGGTTTAACAGCGAAAAAGGCTTCGGTTTTATCGCTCCGGACGGCGGCGCAGCAGATGTGTTCGTCCACTACTCGGAAATCCAGGGAAACGGCTACAAGTCGCTGGAGGAAAATCAGCGAGTTGAGTTCAATGTCGAGCAAGGGGCCAAGGGTCCGCAGGCAGTCGGAGTAACCGCCGTCTAGCGCGAGTTCGACCGTGTGGGCTGGTGGGTCGTTTCCCACCAGCCCACAGCACGTTAAGGGGTCCCCGGCCCGCTTCCGCCAGGGCGTGCACCGGGGCGCGGTTTTTGGGGTTGATGAATGCCAGGCGCTCGGCGCAACGTCCGTGCGAACTCTGGCGTGTAGATTGGTAGCAGCAGTCCGCGTTCGCGCTGCCGAGTAGCCAAATTCTTGTGGGGATGAGCAGATCCACGAATCGATCGCCCTTCGCCCCCAAGCCAACCACATTTGGGCTGAAGCCAACCTAACTTGAGGACCCGCTCCATGACATCATCCGACTTGTTTTCCCATCGCTACGAGCCCGAGGTCGTGTCACCGGCCAGTCGCGATGCAGAACCGGTGCAACTTCCGACTTTCTCCGACCGCCCCAACAGCGATTCCGCCGCTCCGAAGCCCTGAGCGTCTGAGCGCGATCCCGGCCTGACCGCCGACCCATCGCGCGGCGCTCCGTCGCCTACTGCGCCGGAGGCGGCACGGGGCCGGGCGGCGGTCCGTCCGGCGGGGGCGGTGGAGCCGGTGACCGGTGCGTGCAGTCCGGCACATAAATCAGCACGCCCCCGACCATCGTCCAACCGATCGCGCATCCCGGCGGCAGCAGAGGGCGTGTATCGGGCGCAGCGATCAGCATCGTCACCATTGCGGCAAGCATCGCCGGACGAATGAGACGAGAGACGTGCTTGGGCATTGCCGCCGCAGCTCGGCGAATCCTGTTCCGTCTCTCGGTCGGTTCAGCCGCGGCGTCACACATGTAGCTTGTCCACTCTGCTGGGAAGGTGATTCTCAGTCTGGAATAAGCCGCGGTCACCCGCAACTTGTGGGGAATTCCAGGGCCCCGAGATTTCGCCGGTTTCCGCGCGGCATGAAGCCGGTTGCCGTCAACAAGATTTCGCACTTCGGGGATGCTTTGAGGCCACTACCTGAGGCGATCTGCCCCAGCCGATACGGGCCACGGCATTGATGTCAGGCGGTCAGATGCGAAAGACTATTCCTGGCAAATCGACGGAAGTGACTCCAGTGAGGCGTAACCCGACAGTCGCTGCGACCGCGCCGGTGTTTCTCGGCGCCATCACGTTGCTAGTCGTCGGCTGTTCGTCCCCGACGGTGAAGCCCAATGCAACGGCGATGACCGCTTCAACCGCCGCGACGGCGGGCGCCGCACCGCTCGCTTCGAGAACTGTTGCCGCAGCACCGAATCCGCCCCTTGGCGCCCAGCCACAACTGGCGTCTGACCCGGCTCAGTTGGCCGACGATTTGGTCGCGGACGAGCGCGCGCTTCGTGACCCGTCGACGGCGGAGCCGGCACTGACGGCGGCGGCGCACCGCGAGCAGGCCGCGTACCGCGCCATTGGGCGGCACCCCGATTGGGACTCGATCACCCGGCCGCGCATCCCGCCGGAGCTGAGCGGCGTCTACGACCGTAACCTCGATGCCCGTCGCCAGCTCCAGGCAATGACGCCCGCGAAAGACACGCTGCCCGCGTGGCGGATCGAGCCTCCCGTACCCGCCGACGAACTGATGCATGACTACCACGCGGCGGAATCGGAGACCGGCGTCGGCTGGAACTACCTGGCCGCGATCAACCTCGTCGAGACCCGCTTCGGCAGCATCAACGGCGCGAGCACGGCCGGCGCGCAGGGCCCCATGCAGTTCTTGCCGTCGACGTTCGCCACCTACGGCCAGGGCGGCGATATCAATTCGCCGCGCGACAGCATCATGGCGGCGGGCCGCTTCCTGTCCGCCAACGGCTTCGCCAACGACCCCGACCGCGCCATCTACGGCTACAACCACGCACACGAATACGTCCAGGCGGTCGACCAATACGCCGCGCTGATCGCGGCCGACCCGGCCGCGTTCCCCACCTACTACCGGTGGGACGTCTATTACGTCACCACCGCCGGCGACGTGTTGCTCCCCGTCGGTTACGCGGAGGCAGCCCCGATCGCCGTCGCGGATTACCTCGCGGCTCATCCCCAGTAAGGCAGCTCCGCACGGCGGCGACCAAGCGCGACAAGCTATTTCGTGTGCGGCACCGGGTGGGGGCGACGCTATGTTCGGTCCTGCTTGCGCGCGAGGAACGCCTGCATGTGCTCCTGGGGCTCTCCGGTCAAGAACGCCAGACCGAACTGCTCGATGCTGTCCTCGATCGCCCCGTGGACCGTCATGTCGAACCACTTGTTGAGCAGGCGCTTTTGCTGCCGGACCGCGTGCGGGCCGAATCCGGCGAGTTTCGCGGCGAGTTCGGCGATGCGAGAGTCGAGCGCGTCGGCGGAAACCACCTCATGCACCAAACCCCAGGAGACGGCCGTGCCCGCGTCGATTGTCTCACCGGTCAGCAGGAGCCACGCCGCGTGCGACGCCCCGATCAGCGCGGGCATCAAGGCCGAGTGGATCACCGAGGGGATTCCGACCGCCACTTCCGGCATGCCGAATGTCGCCCCGGATTCGGCGATCCGCAGATCGCAGCACATCGCGACCTCGAGCCCACCGCCGAGGCAGTACCCGGCCAATCGGGCGATGACGGGAGCGGGACATTCGCGGATCGACTCGCACAGGGTTGCGAGCCGACGGATGAACGCCTCGGCGCTCGACCGGTCCAGGTTGACCATCTCGTTGATGTCGGCGCCGCCGATGAACGCCGCCTCCCCCGCCCCGCGCAGCACGACCACCCGGACGTCACCATCGCCGTCGACGGCGCGGAATGCCTGTGTCAATTCCTCCACGGCGCGCGTGCCGACGATGTTGAGCCGCTTCGAATTGGTCAGCTCGATGGTGAGTACGCCGCTGTCACCACCGACCCGGACGAACCGCTCCTCCACCGCGTTCACGCACCCCTCATAGGTACTTCAGGGCGATGTCTTGGAGGTGAGCGCGCATCTTTTGGCCAGTCGCCTTCTCCAGCTTGATCCCCAGTTCGCCCGCGAGGTTGACGAAACCCATCAACAGCAGGATTTCTCCGTCCGGCTCATCGATCACGTTCTCGACGAGCCGGTTCCAGGCGAATTCGTTGCCGCTGTCGGACGTCCAAGCCGTCATGACGTCGATGGCTCGGCGGACGTTCTCTCGCACATCCATTCCCGGAGCCTGCCACGACGACCCGATCGCCGCCCACCAATGGCGCGCCGGCTAGACCGGCGGCCCGTCAGTACAGCGGAACCCAGACGCCCATGTACCAGAACCCCCAACCGCCGAACTGCCAGTTGAAGACCGGGATGGCGGTGTAGGAGTCGTACTGGAACGGCCCGAAATCGACCTGCGCGACGGCGACATCACGCTGCGGCCCCGACCACGGACGGTTCCAGCCGCCGGGAGGCGGCGGACCGTCCCAACCCCCTGGAGGCGGCGCGCCGACCCAGTGCGGCGGCGGATGGCCGGGGGCCGGACCGTCGTTCCAGCCGTGGCCCCGCGGCGGGGGTGGCGGCGGCGCCCCGTGGTCGACGATGCTGAAGCCCGCCCGCGCATCGCCGGGCCCGCCTACCTGGGCATTACCGCTGACGTACGTCCCGCGCGGAACGTAAGGCTGATGCGGAGGCTGGGTGCTCGGCGGGTTGAGGGCCTGCCTGCCCTGCGGCGGCGGGTTGTGCTCGCTCGCCGGCGCATTGGGTTGTCCACCCGGTCCGTTCTGATCGTGATCACCCGGCTGGTTGCCCGGCCCGCCCTGCTGCGGGTACTGGTTTGGCGCCGGCGAGTTCTGCCCGCCCTGCGGCGGGTTTTGCCCGTGCTCGTTGGGCGCCGGCGTGTTCTGCTGACCCTGCGGCGGGTTGTTCTGCCCGGTCTGCTGCGGCGGGTTGTTCTGGCCGGTCTGCTGCGGGGGATTGTTCTGCCCGCCGGGGCCGTTCTGACCGCCGGGTCCGCTCTGCTGACCGCCCTGCTGACCGCCCTGCTGACCGCCGGGGCCGTTCTGACCGCCGGGTCCGCCCTGTTGACCGCCGGGTCCGCCCTGTTGCCCGCCGGGTCCGCCCTGCTGCCCGCCGGGTCCGCCGGGGTTGCCCCCGCCCCCGCCGCCGTGCCCTGGCTGCCATGGCGGTGGCGGTGGCT
>NZ_LZII01000055.1:0-118658 GCF_001667425.1 Mycobacterium sp. 852002-51613_SCH5001154
CTTGCGGGGGGGCCTGTTCGTTTTTTATATGCTCGTGGCCGCCCGGCGGGTCGTCCAGGCCCCCAAACCCCCGGGGGCGGGGGGGCCCCCCCCCCCCCCCCCGAGACCGACCGCGCACAACGACTCGAACACCGCGTCCAGGGCCTGATTCCGCGCGTCCCGGTCCAGCAGCAGGGAAAGGCGCCGACCGAGCAACGGCAGGCGCCGGACGGCTCGCGGCAAGGAGGCGGCCATCAGCAGCGGGATGTAGCCGACGTCGTTGCCGCCGATCGTGATGGTCACCAGGCCTTCCGAGCCGTTCAGCGCGGTGATCTGGGGCGGCGCGCCGCGCTGGTGGTCGGCAAGCACGTGGGCGGTGGTCGCGCCGGAAAAGGTGACGTCTACCAGATCGAGGTCGCATCGCTGCGCGACCAGGTGCGCATAGTTGCGCGCCGAGCGGCCGGAGCCCCAGGGGGCATCCGCGGCACGGGGCCCGATGCCGGGGCCGGCGGCCATCGAACTGCCCAGCGCGACATAGCGTTTCATCGTTCGGGGCTGGACGCCTGGGCCCAGAAGCGCTTGGGAATCCGGCCCGCCCGCCGGGCCAGATAGCCGGCGGTGACGGCGGCGGCCATCGCGGCCGCCATCGTCGCCGGATCGGCGGCGCGGGTCACCGCGGTGGCCAACAGCACGGCATCGCAACCCAACTCCATCGCCAGCGCGGCGTCGCTGGCGGTGCCGATCCCGGCGTCGAGCACCACCGGAACGCCGGCCCGGGCGACGATCATCTCGATGTTGTGCGGGTTGGTGATGCCGAGCCCGGTGCCGATCGGCGAACCCAGCGGCATCACCGCCGCGCATCCGGCGTCTTCGAGCCGACGCGCCAACACCGGGTCGTCATTGGTGTAGGGCAGTACGACGAACCCGTCGTCGACCAATTGCTCTGCGGCGCGGACCAGTTCGACCGCGTCGGGCAGCAGGGTGCGTTCGTCGGCGATCACCTCCAGCTTGACCCAGTTGGTGTTCAGCGCTTCGCGGGCCAGCTGCGCGGTGAGCACCGCCTCGGCCGCGCCGCGGCAGCCCGCGGTATTGGGCAGCGGCGTGATGCCGAGCCGGTTGAGCAGGTCCAGCAGCCCCGTCCCGCCCTCCGCGTCGACCCGCCGCATCGCGACGGTGGTCAACTCGGTGCCCGACGCGACCAGCGCCTCCTCCAGCGCGGCCAGGCTGGTCGCTCCCCCGGTCCCCATGATGAGCCGCGAGGCGAAGCTGCGATCGCCGATCGTGAGCTTTGCTTCAGCCACCTTGCACCGCCGTCACCACCTCGAGCCGCGCGCCGTCGAAAAGCGTTGTCGTCCAGTTGGATCGCGGTAGCACGGCGTCGCCCATCGCCACCGCGACGCCCCGGTCCGGGTAGCCCAGCGACTGCAGCAGCGCGGCCACCGTGGTCTGCTCGTCGACGTCGACCTGCTGCTCATTGACCACCACGATCATGACGGGGCTCCGACCGGGGCCAGTTGAGAGACGATCTGTTCCGCGGTCCACGGCGCAAGCAGGAATCCGGATCGGCCGTGGCCGCCGGCCACCAGGGTTCGCTCGTCCAGCCGTTGCACCAGGGGCAGGTTGTCCGGTGTCATCGGGCGCAGCCCGGCGGCGCACTCGGCCAGCTCGTATTCGCCGAGCGCGGGCAACACCGCACACGCGTCGTCGAGCAGATCCCGCACTCCGGAGACCACCGGCGCGGTGTCGCGCCCGTGTTCGTACTGGGTGGCGCCGACGACCACCCCGTCCGCACGTGGAACCAGGTACACCTGCCGCCCGTGCACGCGGGCCCGAATGACGCGCTGCGGCACGGGCATACACCCCCGTCGCCAGCGCAGGCGCAACACCTCGCCCTTGACCGGGCGCACCGGCAGGCCAGGCCACAACGCGGGGGCGTCGATGCCGTTGGCGATCACGACCGCGTCGCCGTCGACCGTTAGGTCGTGCGCCGGCGGCGCCCACCGCACCCCCAGGCGCTCGCATTCCGCGGATAGGGCGTCCAGCACCGCGCGGTTGTCCACCGCCAGCTCGGTGGGGGCCCGAAAGCCGTGCCGGATGCCTTGCGCCAGCAGTGGTTCCAGATCCCGGGCGGCCGACTCCCAGACCACCGGATGCCCCTGCGCGGACAGCCAGTCGGCGACGGTGCGCAGGTCGGCGACGTCTGCCCGGTCGACGGCGACCACCAGCGACTCGCGCGCGGTGACCACCTGCGCCGGGAGCCCGTCCAGGAAACCGCCCTCGCGCCAGAGCCGCAGCGACTCCAGCCCCAGCTGCAGCAGCCGCTCCTCACCGGGCCAGCCCTCGCTGTGCGGGGCCAGCATGCCGCCGGCGACCCACGACGCGCCCTTGTCGGAAGTGCGGTGCACCCGGACCGACCAGCCGGCCTGGGCGGCGCGGCGCGCGACCGCCAGCCCGATGACGCCGCCGCCGATGACTGCCAGCGACCCGGGGTCTGATGGCATCCTGTCCATCCTGGGGCCTCCCTTCGCCGGCATGACCCGGATCAGGTGTGACGGTAAGGGCAGGCGCGCCCACTCTCAGACCCCGTTCCCGGGACTCCCGTGTCTGTATGTTCTTCGGCTCCCACGCTAGCGCGCTAGCGTCGCGGTGTGCATCAGCGAGTTATCCGCCTGGCATCCGCGCGGTTATATCTGTGCACCGACGCGCGCCGGGAGCGCGGCGATTTGGCCGAGTTCGCCGACGCCGCGCTGGCCGGCGGGGTCGACATCATCCAGCTGCGCGACAAGGGGTCGCCCGGTGAGCAGCGGTTCGGGGCCCTCGAGGCGCGCGACGAGCTGGCGGCGTGCGAGATCCTGGCCGAGGCGGCCCGCCAGCACGGCGCCCTGTTCGCGGTCAACGACCGGGCGGACATCGCCCGCGCGGCGGGCGCCGACGTGCTGCACCTGGGGCAGGGCGACCTGCCGCTGGAGACCGCCCGGGAAATCGTCGGGCCCGACATGTTGCTCGGGCTGTCCAGCCATGACTCCGGCCAGGCCGCCGCGGCCGCCGAGGGCGCGGCGGACTATTTCTGCGTCGGCCCGTGCTGGCCCACCCCGACCAAACCGGGCCGCGAGGCGCCGGGCCTGGGGCTGGTGCGGGCGGCCGCCGATCTCGGCGGCGAGAAGCCATGGTTCGCGATCGGTGGCATCGACGAGCGGCGACTGCCCGAGGTGCTCGGCGCCGGCGCGCGTCGGATCGTGGTGGTGCGCGCGATCACGGCGACCGCCGACCCCCTGGCCGCGGCGCAGCGGCTCAGTTCGGCGCTTGCAGCAGCGAGCTGATCCGCCGACTGAGGTGCGACGGCTCCTCGTCGGCGTCCCCCGGCATGCACCAGACGAAGACGCCGTCCTCGATCTCGATGGTGCGGGGCAGGTGCCGCCGTCGTTCGTCGGCGTGACCCAGGGGCACCAGGGCCGTGGCCGTGCGCAGCCGGTGCCAACTCGCGGCGAAGCCCGGATGCAGCGGCAGCTCGGCCACCTCGTCCTCAGCGACCCAGCGCATCTCGGCGCTTTCCCCGTTGGGCACGGTGTGCAGCAACTCGGTCGCGTCGGCGACCACGGTGGTGTAGGTCCAACGCGCGCCGCCGAGCCCGCCGACCTCGGCCGTGACCACCGTCGACCGCACGGTCAGCAGCTCGCCGTGCAGGCCGGCCTCCTCGTGCGCCTCGCGGACCGCGGTCTCCTCCGGGGTCTCGTGGCTGTCGCGGGCACCGCCCGGCAGGCCCCAGGTTCCGCCCTGATGGCTCCACACCGCGCGGTGCTGCAGCAGCACCGCGGGGGTCCCGTCCGGCCGCGGGGCCCGCAGCAGCAGACCGGCCGCGCCGAAGCGACCCCAGTAATGGGCGCCGCTGTGGGAGACCACCCAACCGTCACCGTCGCCCTGCACGAGTTCAGGATATGCACGTGATCGCCTGGTCAATTGGTCTGCCTCCACCCATCCGCCGCAAGATTCTCTTAGAATTCGCTTATAGAGGTTGGTGCAGCGTTCCAGTGGCCGCGAAAGTTGAGGGCTGATAACACGTGACGGTCGAGCTGGCGCACCCGTCGACAGAGCCGCAGGGGTCGCGGTCGCCGGCCGAACCAGCCCATCCGCGCTGGTGGTTCATCTCCACCACGCCCGGCCGCATCCTGAGCATCGGGATCGTCCTGGCGGTGCTCGGCGGTATCTGCGCGTTCGCCACCTCGACCACCATCAACCACCGGCAGCAGGTGCTGACCACGGTGCTCAACCACACCGAGCCGCTGTCGTTCGCCGCCGGGCGGCTGTACACCACCCTGTCGGTGGCCGACGCTGCGGCGGCCACCGCCTTCATCGCCGAAGCCGAGCCGCCGCCGGTCCGGCAGCGCTACGAGCAGGCCATCACCGACGCGTCGGTCGCGGTGACTCGCGCGTCGAGTGGGCTCACCGACGAACCGCTGGTGCAGCTGCTGGGCCGGATCAACGCCGAACTGGCCGTCTACACCGGCCTGATCGAAATCGCGCGCACCAACAATCGCGAGGGCAACCCCGTCGGGTCGTCGTATCTGTCGGAGGCCTCGGGCCTGATGCAGTCGACGATCCTGCCGGACGCGGCCCAGCTGTATCAGGCCACGTCCGAACGGGTGGACGCGGAAACCACCGCTTCCACTCAGATCCCGGCCCCGGTCATCCTGGTGGTCAGCGCCACCGCGGTCTTCGGCGCCTTCGCTCACCGATGGCTGGCCAGGCGCACCCGGCGCCGGATCAACCCCGGCCTGGTCGTGGGCGGTCTCGCTATCCTCGTCATGGTGGTATGGGTCGGAACAGCGCTGACCATCTCCACGGCCGCCAGCCGTAGCGCCAAGAACACGGCCGCCGACTCGCTGCGGATCGTGACCAACGTCGCGATCACCGCCCAGCAGGCGCGGGCCGACGAGACGCTATCGCTGATCCGCCGCGGGGACGAGGAGAAGCGCAAGCAGTCGTTCTATCAGCGGATCGACTCCATGCACCAACAGCTCGACCAGTACATGGCCCGCAGCGACGCCGTCGACAAACCCGACCTGGAAGGCGCCAACCAGCTGCTGTTGCGCTGGCGGCAGGCGAACGACCGGATCAGCTCCTATATCTCGGTGGGCAACTACCGGGCGGCCACCCAGGTGGCCCTGGGCAGCAGCGAGGACGACTCCACCCCGGCGTTCGACAAGCTCGAGGACCAGCTGGTGAAGGCCATCGACCAGAGCCGCACCCACCTGCGCAACGACGTCCTCAACGCGCGCAGCGGGCTGTCCGGCGCCCAGGTCGGCGGCGTGGTGCTCAGCCTCGGGGCCGCCATCGCGGTGGCGCTCGGCCTGTGGCCGCGGCTGAGAGAGTACCGATGAGGACGCGGCTGGCCCGGGCGGGCGCCGTCCTCGCGACGGCGGTCGTGCTGGCCGGATGCGGGCACACCGAATCGCTGACGGTGGCCAACGTGCCGACGCTGCCGCCGCCCACCCCGGTCGGCATGCAACAACTGCCGCCGGAGCCGCCGCTGCCGGCGGACGACCCGGCCCAGGGCTGCGACCTGACGGCGAGCCTGCGGCCCTTCCCCACCAAGGCCCAGGCCGACGCCGCGGTCGCCGACATCCGGGCCCGCGGCCGGCTGATCGTCGGGCTCGACATCGGCAGCAACCTGTTCAGCTTCCGCGACCCGATCACGGGCGAGATCACCGGTTTCGACGTCGACATCGCCGGTGAGATCGCGCGCGACATCTTCGGCGCCCCGTCGCACGTCGAATACCGCATCCTGTCGTCCGACGAACGCGTCACCGCGCTGCAGAACTCCGAGGTCGACGTGGTGGTCAAAACCATGACGATCACCTGCGACCGGCGCAAGCAGGTGAACTTCTCGACCGTCTACCTCGACGCCAACCAGCGCATCCTGGCCCCGCGCGATTCCCCCATCACCAAGGTGGGCGACCTGTCCGGCAAACGGGTCTGCGTGGCGAAGGGCACGACCTCGCTGCACCGGATCCGCCAGATCGACCCGCCCCCGATCGTCGTGTCGGTGGTCAACTGGGCCGACTGCCTGGTGGCGATGCAGCAGCGCGAGATCGACGCCGTCAGCACCGACGACTCGATCCTGGCCGGGCTGGTCGAAGAGGACCCCTACCTGCACATCGTCGGCCCGAACATGGCGACCCAGCCCTACGGCATCGGGGTCAACCTCACCAACATCCCACTGGTGCGGTTCGTCAACGGCACGCTGGAGCGGATCCGCCGGGACGGTACGTGGAACACGTTGTACCGCAAGTGGTTAACCGTGCTGGGGCCGGCACCCGCCCCACCCACGCCGAGGTACTTGGACTGATGACCGAGTCAGAGAACACCGAACAGCCGGAATCCGGGTCCGAAGACGTGAGCCCGGGCACCCAACCGCCGGACACGCAGGGCGGCGGCCCGACGACGGGGCGCATCCAGGCCACCCAGGCGCTGTTCCGTCCCGATTTCGACGACGATGACGATGACTTTCCGCACATCTCGCTGGGCACCCTGGACAGTGACGCGCACGACCGGCTGACGATCGGGACTCGGGTGCTGCCGCCGGTCAGACACCTCGGCGGCGGACTGGTCGAGATCCCCCGGGTCCGCGACATCGACCCGCTCGAGGCCCTGATGACCAGCCCGGTGGTGCCGGAGGCCAAGCGGTTCTGCTGGAACTGTGGAAAGCCCGTCGGCCGCTCCGGCAAAAAGAGCAAGGGGACGTCGGAAGGCTGGTGCCCCGCCTGCGGCAGTGCGTATTCGTTTCTGCCACAACTAAATCCGGGAGACATCGTCGCCCACCAGTACGAGGTGAAGGGTTGCATCGCGCACGGCGGCCTGGGGTGGGTGTATCTCGCGGTCGACCACAACGTCAACGACCGCCCGGTGGTCCTCAAGGGCCTGGTGCACTCGGGTGACGCCGAGGCGCAGGCGATCGCGATGGCCGAACGGCAATTCCTCGCCGAGGTGGTGCACCCGCAGATCGTGCAGATCTTCAACTTCGTCGAGCACAAAGACCGCAGCGGCAATCCGGTCGGCTACATCGTCATGGAGTACATCGGCGGGCAGCCGCTCAAGCACAGCAAGGACAAGAAGCTCCCCGTCGCCGAGGCCATCGCCTACCTGCTGGAGATCCTGCCGGCGCTGACCTATCTGCACTCCATCGGCTTGGTCTACAACGACCTCAAGCCGGAGAACATCATGCTCACCGAGGAGCAACTCAAGCTGATCGACCTGGGCGCGGTGTCGCGGGTCAATTCGTTCGGCTACCTCTACGGCACGCCGGGCTTCCAGGCGCCCGAGATCGTGCGGACCGGCCCGACGATCGCGACCGACATCTACACGGTGGGGCGCACCCTCGCCGCGCTGACGGTGAACCTGCCGACCCGCAACGGCCGCTACGTCGACGGCCTGCCCGAGGACGACCCCGTGCTCACCACCTACGACTCGTTCCGCCGATTGCTGCGCCGGGCCACCGATCCCGACCCGCGGCGCCGGTTCGGCAGCACCGAGGAGATGTCCGCCCAGCTGATGGGCGTGCTGCGCGAGGTGGTCGCCCAGGACACCGGGATACCGCGGCCCGGCCTGTCGACGGTCTTTTCCCCGAGCCGCTCGACGTTCGGGGTGGACCTGCTCGTCGCGCACACCGACGTCTACCTGGACGGCCAGGTCCATTCGGAGCGGCTGACGGCCCGCGAGATCGTGACCGCGCTGCAGGTGCCGCTGGTCGATCCGGCCGACGTCGCCGCTCCCGTCCTGCAGGCGACGGTGCTCTCCCAGCCGGTGCAGACCCTGGACTCGTTGCGCGCGGCGCGGCACGGAACGCTGGACGCCGACGGCGTCGAGGTCTCCGAATCGACCGAATTGCCGCTGATGGAAGTCCGCGCGCTGCTGGACCTGGGCGACGTGGCCAAGGCCACCAGGAAGCTGGACGACCTCGCCGAGCGGGTGGGTTGGCAATGGCGATTGGTCTGGTACAAGGCCGTCGCCGAGCTCCTCACCGGTGACTATGACTCCGCCACAAGGCATTTCACCGAGGTGCTGGACACCTTCCCCGGCGAGCTGGCGCCCAAGCTGGCGTTGGCCGCGACGGCCGAACTGGCGGGCGACGTCGACGTGCAGAAGTACTACCAAACGGTGTGGAAGACCAACGACGGGGTGATCTCGGCGGCTTTCGGGTTGGCCCGATGGCTTTCCACCGAGGGTGATCGAGCCGCCGCGGTGCGCACCCTGGACGAGGTGCCGCCCACCTCAAGGCATTTCACCACCGCGCGCCTCACCAGCGCGGTCACCCTGCTGTCCGGGCGGACGAAGAGCGAGATCAGCGAGGAGGACATCCGCGACGCCGCCCGGCGCGTGGAGGCCCTGCCGCCGACGGAACCGCGCGTGCTGCAGATCCGCGCGCTGGTGCTGGGCTGCGCGATGGACTGGCTGGAGGACAACAAGGCCAGCACCAACCACATCCTCGGCTTCCCGTTCACCGAGCACGGGCTGCGGCTGGGCGTCGAGGCCGCGCTGCGTAACCTGGCCCGGGTTGCGCCCACCCAGCGCCACCGCTACGCGCTGGTGGACATGGCGAACAAAGTCCGGCCCACGAGCACGTTCTAGATCGGCGGCTCTCCCCTTCACGTCGTGTGCAGCCCTACACAGGGAAAACATAGGTACATACCGCAAAGTTGACTCATGCCAGGGCAGTCCACCGCATGGATCACCGCGGCCCGCGGGCTGCGGCGGGCCGGGTTCGGGACGACCGGACCCGAGGTAGACGCCGCGCTCAGCACAGACTGGCCGGGCTACGTCGACGCCGTGCTGGCCGCGAATCCCGACGCGGACCAGGGTGCGGTCGCCACCCCGATGCCCGCTTTGCAGCCGCCCGCGCCGCCCGGGAAGGGCGCCGCGCCGGCGGCCCGCAAGAAGTACAACCAGCAGCTGTCCGAACAGCAGGCCGCGCTGTCCGACTGGTGGCTGCGCCGCATGGTCAGCGTGCGGCAGCCGTTTCACGAAAAGCTGACCCTGCTGTGGCACAACCACTTTGCCACCTCGGCGCAGAAGGTTCGAGTCGCCCCGTACATGGCCGCGCAGAACCAGAAGCTGCGCACCCTGTCGCTGGGCGACTTCCGGACCCTGGCTTACGCGATGCTCACCGACGCCGCGATGCTGCGCTGGCTGGACGGGCAGAGCAGCACCGCGAAGGCCCCCAATGAGAACCTTGCGCGGGAGTTCATGGAGCTGTTCGCCCTGGGCCACGGCAACGGCTACACGGAGGACGACGTGCGCAACGGCGCCCGCGCGCTGACGGGGTGGGTGATCGATGCCGACGGCCGCACCTCGATGGCATCCAGACGCCACGACGGCACGGCCAAGACGTTGTTCGGGCAGACAAGCAACTTCGACGCCGCCGGATTCTGCGACACCGTGCTGGCGCAGCCGAAATCGGTGGAGTACGTCGCGGGACGGCTGTGGCGGCAATTGGCCTCCGACGACCCGCCGTCACGCCGCGCGCTGGACAGGCTGGTCTCCGCCTACGGCCCCGGCCGGGACCTGCGAGCGCTGACCCGGGCAATTCTCACCGACGACGAATTCATCGGCGGCCGCGGAACCGTCGTCAACAGCCCGGTCGAATGGCTCGTCGGCGTGATGCGCGCGCTGCGGGTGCCCATCGACCCGGCCATCCGCAAGACCGCCGACGCGACATTGCGGGCGCTCGGGCAGCGGCCGTTCTATCCGCCGAGCGTCGGCGGCTGGCCACAGGGCCAAGTATGGCTGTCCACCGCCAGCGCCGAGGCCCGGCTGCGGGCCGCTGGCCGGCTCGCGCACGCCGGCGACCTGTCCGGCATCGAAAGCGCCGCCCCCCGTGACCGCATCGACGCGGTCGGCTACTTGATCGGTGTCGGAGACTGGTCCGATCGCACCGCCGGCGCGCTGCGGCCCCTGGTGCGCACCCCACCGCAATTGGTGGCGGCCGCCGTCAACACACCCGAATACCTGACTTCCTAGCGAGATCCGACGATGCCCGAGATGAACCGCCGCAGATTCCTGGCCGCCAGCGCCGGCGTCGGCGCGGCCGGCCTGTTGTCGACGGCGGTGGCCGTCAGTTGGCCCGACCTGATGCGCGCGGCCCAGGACCGGCCGCTGCCCGACGGCGCGGGCGTGCTGGTCCTGGTCACGCTCTACGGGGGCAACGACGGGATCAACACGTTGATCCCCTACGCGGACAACGCGTACCACGATGCCCGGCCGGAGCTGGCCTACGCCCCGGGTGGCGTCCTGCACCTCGACGATGCGCTGGCACTCAACCCCGCGCTGAAGGGCCTGGCCCAGCTGTGGGACCGGCGGCAACTGGCGATCGTGCGGGGTGTGGGCTATCCGCGGCCCGACCACAGCCACTTCCGGTCCATGGACATCTGGCAGACGGCGTCACCGGCCGAGCCCGTGTCGACGGGCTGGATCGGCCGCTGGCTGGACGCTACCGGTGACGACCCGCTGCGCGCGGTCAATATCGGGCCCGTCCTGCCCCCGCTGGCTGTCGGTGAAAAGTTCACTGCTGCCGCGCTTTCCACCACCCCGGCGCCCGGCAGACAGGGGCTCGACGCGCTGCTGGGCGCGCTCGGAATCGACGACCCTGATGACACGCCCGCAATGGCCGCCGTGTGCAAGTCGTACCGCGCCACACGCACCACCAGCAAGACCTTCGCGTCCGTGAAAGCTGATGGACACCAGCGCAATTCGCTGTCCACGCAGCTGAGCATGGTGGCCGGGGCAGTGCGGGCCCGTGTGCCGACCCGGGTGTACACGGTGCAATTGGGCGGCTTCGACACCCACGCGGGCGAGCGCGACACGCAGCAGCGCCTGCTCGGGACGTTCGACGAGGCGGTCACCTCTTTCCTGCGGCAGGTGGCCGGCTCGAACGTCGTCGTGATGGCCTATTCGGAGTTCGGGCGCCGGGTGCGCGCCAACGCCTCGCAAGGCACCGATCACGGCACCGCCGGCCCCGTCTTCGTCGCGGGCGCTCCCGTGCGGGGCGGGTTCTACGGCGAAGAACCCAGCCTGACCGACCTCGACAACGGGGACCT
Source organism: Mycobacterium sp. 852002-51613_SCH5001154 (assembly GCF_001667425.1). NCBI lineage: Bacteria > Bacillati > Actinomycetota > Actinomycetes > Mycobacteriales > Mycobacteriaceae > Mycobacterium > Mycobacterium sp. 852002-51613_SCH5001154. The sequence continues at coordinate 11,070 of NZ_LZII01000055.1, forward strand.
GAAGTACCGCACCGACTTTCGCGACGTGTACCACGAGCTGCTCGCGCGAACTGTCGGGACCGATCCCACGCCATCCGTCGGCGCCGGACGCAAGAGCCTCGGCTTCCTAACCGCTTAGTGCGCCAACGCACTCGCGGGCGATGGCGAGTTCTTCGTTGGTGGGTATCACCAGCACGGCGATCGGCGACGCCTCGGCTGAGATCTGCCGGGGGCCCTTCCCGCCGCCGAGGTTGCGGCGCTCGTCGAGCACGATGCCCAACTCCTCCAGCCCGGCCAGCGCGTCGCGGCGCACCGCCGCGTCGTTTTCCCCGATGCCGGCGGTGAAGGTGATGGCATCGGTGTGTCCGAGCACCGCGAGGTAGGCGCCGATGTACTTGCGCAGCCGGTGAGTGAACACGCTGTAGGCCAATTGGGCTGCGCCGTCGCCCGATTCGATCATGGTGCGCAGCCGACGGAAGTCGCGCTCGCCGGACAGGCCCAGCATCCCCGACCGCTGGTTGAGCATGGATTCGACCTCGTCGACGCCCATCTTCGCCGTGTGGCAGAGATAACTGACGATGCTGGGGTCGATGTCACCGCTGCGGGTGCCCATCACCAGGCCCTCCAGCGGCGTCAGGCCCATCGACGTGTCGAGGGGCCGGGTGCCGGCGATCGCCGAGGCGGAGCAACCGTTACCCAGATGCAGCACAATCTGTTTCAGGCCGCGCAGGGGCCGGCCCAAGAAGGCGGCGGCCTGCTCGCTGACATACCGGTGCGACGTGCCGTGAAACCCATAGCGGCGGATCCGCCAGCGTTCGGCCAGGCCGCGGTCGATCGCATAGGTCGCGGCCGCGGGCGGCATGTCATGGAAGAACGCCGTGTCGAAGACCGCGATGTGCGGAACGTCCGGAAGCAGCTTGCGCGCCACCTCGATCCCTTTGACCGCGGGGGGATTGTGCAGCGGCGCCAGTTCCGACAGTTCGTCCAGCTTGGCGAGCACCGCGTCGTCCACCGGTGTGGGCTTATAGAACGTCTGGCCACCGTGCACGACCCGGTGGCCCACCGCCACCAAATCGCAATCGCGTAGGTCGACGCCCTGCTCGGATAGCGCGTCGAACGCTTGCCGCAGCGCCGCGTCGTGGTCGCGCACCGGGGACGACTCCTCCCCGATCCGTTCCACGTTGCCCGTCGCCCGGGCCTTGCCGGAGTCGGGTTCGACCAATTGGTACTTCAGCGAGGACGAGCCGGAGTTGATCACCAGCACAGTCCGGTCGGCGTTAACCACGGGCACCCTGCGCCTGAATCGCGGTGATGGCAACCGTGTTCACGATGTCTTCGACCAACGCACCCCGGGACAGGTCGTTCACCGGCTTGCGTAAGCCTTGCAGCACCGGCCCTATCGCGATCGCCCCCGCGCTGCGCTGCACCGCCTTGTAGGTGTTGTTGCCGGTGTTGAGGTCGGGAAAGATCAGCACGGTGGCGCGGCCGGCCACCGGCGAGTCGCGCAGCTTGGCGGCCGCGACCGATGGCTCGATCGCGGCGTCGTACTGGATCGGACCCTCGACGGGCAGGTCGGGAGCCCGGGAGCGCACTAATTCCGTTGCTGCCCTTACCTTGTCCACATCGGCTCCGGCACCGGAGTCGCCGGTGGAATAGGACAGCATGGCCACCCGCGGCTCGATGCCGAATTGCGCGGCGGTACGCGACGAAGAGATGGCGATGTCGGCCAGCTGTTCCGGCGTCGGGTTGGGGACGATCGCACAGTCACCGTAAGCCAGCACCCGGTCGGGCAGGCACATGAAGAAAACGCTGGAGACGGTGGAGACGTCGGGGATGGTCTTGATGATTTCGAAGGCCGGCCGGACGGTGTGCGCGGTGGTGTGGGCGGCGCCGGACACCATCCCGTCGACCATGCCGTTGTGCACCATCATGGTGCCGAAATACGTGGCGTCGCACATGATCTCGCGAGCGTGCTCGACCGTGATCCCCTTGGCCTTGCGCAACTCGGCGTACTGGTCGGCGAACTGATAGCGCAATTCGCTGGTGCGGGGATCGATCACCTTCGTGTCGCCGAGTTCCACGCCGAGTTCCGCTGAACGCAAACGGATTCCGGCTTCATCGCCCAAGATCGTCAAGTCGGCGATCTGGCGCTGCAGCAGGCGGCCGGCCGACTTGAGGATACGGTCGTCGTCGCCTTCGGGCAGCACGATCCGCTTGCGATCCGCGCGCGCCAGCAGGTGCAGCCGGTGGGTGAACATCTGCGGGGTGGTCACGGTCGGAATCGGAATGGCGAGCTGCGCCAACATATCCCCGATATCGACGTAGCGGTCCATCAGCTCCAGCGCCGTGTCGATCTTGCGCTGCGAGGTGGCCGTCACGCGGCCGCGGGCCGAGGCCGCGGCGCTGGCCGTATCGTAGGTGCCCAGCGTGGTGGTGATGATGGGCAGCCGGAGCCGCAGTCCGGCCACCAGCGCGCTGATCGACGGATGCAGCTCGAACCCGCCGTTGAGCACCATGCATGACAGCGACGGAAAGCCTTCGGCCGCATGGGCGCTGGCGACCGCCAGCACCACGTCCGAGCGGTCGCCGGGGGTGATGACAGCCACCCCGTCGGCCAGCCGTTCCAGCACGTGATCGGCGGTCATACCCGCGACCATCACGCCCAGCACTTCACGTCCCATCAGCGCGGTGTCACCACTGACCAGGGTTCCGTTCACCGCCTTCTGCAGGTCTGAGACCGCGGGAGCGGGCAGCAGCGGCTCGTTCGGCAGCACGTAACTCTGCGGGATGACCGCGTGCAGCGCCTCCGCGACGGCGCTCACCTGCGACGGCTCGCAGCGGTTGGCCACCACCGCCGCGGTGTGGGCGTGCTGGGCGGCCAACTCGTCCAGACACGCCTGCACGACATGCACGACGTCCTCGGCGGTGCGCCCCTTGGCCCGCACCACCAGCAGCACCGGTGCGCCGAGATTGACCGCGATGCGCGCGTTGACGGAAAGCTCGGCGGGGCTAGCGACGTCGGTGTAGTCGCTGCCGACGATCACCACCGCGTCGCACGCTTCGGCCATCGCGTGGTACCGGTCGACGATGTCGGTGAGCGCGGCGTCGCGGTCGGCGTGCAACTCCTGATAGGTCACGCCCACGCACCGCTCGTAGGGCAGGCCCGCGGTGCTGTGCGCCAGCAGCAGCTCGAGGATGTAGTCGCGGTCTTCACCGAACCGGGTGATCGGCCGGAACACCCCGACCCTGGCCACGGTCGCGGCGAGGTGGTGCATGATTCCCAGCGCGATCGTCGACTTACCGGTGTCCCCCTCGGGCGCCGCGATGTAGATCGCGGAGGGTTGGGAATCCGGCCGCCGGGAGGCCTCGGGCACGCTGAATGCCCGCCCTATGAGGCCAGCCTGCGCAGCCTGGGCGCGAGGTCCTTCTCGAACAGCTCCAGGAAGCGACGCTGGTCGTGGCCGGGCGCGTGGAACACCAAGTGGTTCAGGCCCCATCCCACGTACTGGGCCACCTTCTCGACGGCCTCGTCGGGGTCCGACGCCACGATCCAGCGCTTGGCGACCTGCTCGATCGGCAGCGCGTCGGCCGCCTTCTCCATCTCGATCGGGTCTTCGATGCTGTGTTTCTGCTCGGCGGTCAACGACAGCGGCGCCCAGAACCGCGTGTTCTCCAGCGCCAGCTCGGGATCCGGGTCGTAGGAGATCTTGATCTCTATCATCTTGTCGACGTCGTCGACGTTGCGTTCCGCGGCGGCGGCGCCTTCCTTGACGGCGGGGATGAGCTTGTCCTTGTATAGCTCTTCGCCCTTGCCGGACGTGCAGATGAAGCCGTCGCCGGCGCGACCCGCGTATTTGGCCACCGCCGGGCCGCCGGCGGCGATGTAGATGGGCACGCCACCCTCCGGCACGTCGTAGATCGAGGCGCCCTTGAGGCGGTAGTACTCGCCGTCGAAGTCGACGCGGTCACCGCGCCACAACTCCCGCATCAACCGCACCGATTCGCGCAGCCGCGCGAAGCGCTCCTTGAACTCCGGCCAGTCGCCCTCGTAGCCGGTGGCGATCTCGTTCAACGCCTCTCCGGTGCCGACGCCCAGGAAGATCCGGTTCGGGTACAGGCAGGCCATGGTGGCGAACGCCTGCGCGATCACCGCGGGGTTGTATCGGAACGTCGGGGTGAGCACCGACGTGCCCAGCACGATCCGTTCGGTACGCTCCCCGACCGCCGTCATCCAGGCCAGCGAGAACGGCGCGTGCCCGCCCTCGTGCCGCCACGGCTGGAAATGGTCGCTGACGGTCGCGCTGTCCATGCCGTGGCCTTCGGCGGCGACGGCCAGTTCGACGAGCTCACGAGGTGCGAATTGTTCGGCGGACGCTTTGTATCCAAGTTTCAGTTCAGCCACGGGTCATTTCTACTCCTCGTGGCGATCGCTCCTAAACTCGCGGGCATGGGACCGGCGCCGACTCTCGTTCAAGTCACCGACACGGTGTACCTCGCTCAGGGCCACGCCGTGAACTGGACGGTGGTCGCCGACGACACCGGCGTGATGCTGATCGACGCCGGCTATCCCGGGGACCGCGACGACGTGCTCGCTTCGCTGCGGGAACTGGGCTACGACGCCGGCGACGTGCGCGCCATCCTGCTGACACACGCACACATCGACCACCTGGGCTCGGCGATCTGGTTCGCCAACACCTACGGCACGAAGGTGTACTGCCACGCGGACGAAGTAGGGCACGCGAAGCGCGAGTACCTGGAGCAGGTCTCGATTTTCGACGTCGCACTTCGCATTTGGCGCCCCCGATGGGCGGTGTGGGGCCTGCACGTGGTGCGCAGCGGCGGCCTGATCCGAGACGGCATCCCGTCCACCCGGCCGCTGACCGCCGAGGTGGCCGCCGGTCTGCCGGGCCGCCCGATGGCAATTCCCACCCCGGGACACACCGGCGGGCACTGCTCGTATCTAGTCGACGGTGTGCTGGCCAGTGGCGACGCGCTGATCACCGGCCATCCGTTGCTGCGTCGCTGTGGGCCGCAGCTGCTGCCGGCGGTGTTCAGCCACAGCCAGGACGATTGCGTCCGCAGCCTGGCCGCGCTGGCCCTCCTGGAGACAGAGACGCTGGCGCCCGGCCACGGCGACTTGTGGCGCGGTCCGATCCGCGAAGCCACCGATCGGGCGACCGCGCTTGCCCGCGGGGGATGAGGTGGAAGTCCGCTGGCTCGCTATGGGCGAGGACGACCTGCCCGCCGGTGAACAATGGCTGACGCCGGCGGAGGCGGCCAGCCTGGCCGCGCTGCGGTTTACCAAGCGGCGCAGCGAATATCTGCTCCGGCGGCTGGTCGCCAAGCACGCCGTCGCCGCGGTGAGCGGCCGGCCCACCGACCCGGCGGCCCTCGCCGGCATCGAGATCCGCAACGCGCCCAGCGGCGCCCCATACGTGTGCGTCGAGGGAACCACGCTCGAGTTGGAGGTGTCGATCACCGACCGCGCGGGTTGGGCGGTCTGCGTGGCGCGCCCGGCGGCGGGCGAGGGCGCGGAGTCGCCGGTCGGCTGCGACCTGGAGCTGGTGGAGCCACGCACACCGGGCTTCGTTCTCGACTTCCTCACCGCGACCGAGCAGGAACTCGTTGCCTCGCGCGCCGCCGGCGAAGAGCGAGACATGGCGGCGAACCTGATCTGGTCCGCGAAAGAAAGCGCGCTCAAGGTGTTGCGCACCGGACTGCGCCGGGACACCCGCTCCCTGGAGGTGGCGCTGGCGGCCCCGCGCGGTGACGGCTGGGGCGAGCTGACGGTGCGCGCCGCGGAGGGGACGGTATTTCCGGGCTGGTGGCGGCGAGACGGTCGTTTCGTGCTCACGGTGGCCACTGAGGTGATCGCGGCGGCGGCCGAACCGCCTGCCGCCCTTGGCGATCCCGGCGTGCTGGCGGCGGCCCAACCGCGGCATTCTTGGCTCGACCGGCCGCTACAGGGTTGACATTCCCCGGTCTAGCGCGTCGACGAGGTAGGGCCGCAGCCCGCGGGCGGTGATGATGTGGTTGACCGAGCCGACCGCCAGCGCGCGCTCGACCGTGTGCACGCGATCGAACTCGTCGGCCACTTCGCTGAGCTTCTCGGCGTGGACCGCCGCCGTGAGCTCGGCGAGGTGGGCCCGCGCGCTCGCGGCATCGGAACCCATTGCGTCGCGGGCTGTTTCGGTGGCCTCGCGGACTCGCGGATCGGAATCGGTGCGCGCCTCGACGTCCCGGACAAAGACGGTCGCGGCCGCCGGTGCACCGCCGATCACGGAGGCGAATGAGCCCTCGACGGCGGCGATCTCCAGCCGGTCGTTGAGTTTCGTCGAAAAGACCACGAACGCGCCGCCGTGGTAGCGGGACACCACGACGAAGACGATCGGCCCGCGGAAATTCGTCACCGCGCGGCCGATTTCGGCCCCGTATTCCAGTTGCCAGCGCCGCATGGATTCCGGCGAGCCGTCGAAACCGGACAGGTTAGCCAGCACGACGACCGGGCGGTTGCCGCTGGCCGCGTTGATCGCGCGGGCGAGCTTGCGGGACGACTGGGGAAACAGCGTTCCCGACGACCACGAGGTGGGGCCGCCCGCGGGCACGAATCCGCGCCGGGGCACGGTGTGCGACTCGATTCCGAGCAGGCACACCGGGATTCCGCCGATGTGGGCGTCCCACACGATCGCGGTCTCCGCGCCGCGCCAATGACTCCAGCGTTCCAGCGGCGCGGAGTCGGCGTCGGCCGCGGCCCGCATCACCGAGCGCATGTCGAACGGTTTCTTCCGCTCGGGATTGTGTTCGGCGGAGAAGATTTCGCCAACCGTTGCCATGTCGCATCCGGAGTGCGGCGCGGATCGCACGTCACGGTCCACCGGGTCGGTGGTGGTGCGCCGGCGCGGCCACCGCTCGCCGGGCAGCACGTAGGTGTACTCGTAATGGCGCAGCAGGATGTCGCAGGCGTCGGCCAGCGTGGGAGCCCAATACTGGCCCTGTCCGTTGGGTCCCATGATGCGGTCGAAACCGCCGATACCGAAGTTGTCTTCGGCGGACACCCCGCCGGAAAAGTCCAGTGCCTGTTTACCGGTCAGCACCATCGCGCTGGCCGGCGTCATCACCAGGATGCCCCGCGTGTGCATCAGCATCGTCGACTCGCCGTTCCAGTACGGCTGCGCGCCCACGTTCACCCCGGTGACAACGATGTTCACCTCCCCGCCGGACTGGGTGAACTCGATGAGACGGCGCAGGACGGCGGCGATCCAGTCCATGTTCTCCGTGCCGCTGTCCATCGCGATCTTCGCCCCGGAAGACAGCGCGAACCACTCGACCGGCACCCGCATCCGCTCGGCCAGATCCAGCGCAGCGATGATGCGCCGGCATTCCGGCTCGGCCAGGTTGCCCAGTCCGCGGGTCGGATCGCCGAACAGCGCCACCCGGGTCATGCCCTCCGGGATTTTCTCGGTGTCGTTGCCGAGCAGGCCGACGACGATGTTGGCGCTGTTGTTCCCGTACGGCCGCGACACCGGTGCCAGGCTGCCCTGCTCGTCCAGGTCGTGCTCGACGAACCGCCCGGCGGGAAACCGGGATACGGCCCCGGGCGGAGGCGTGAGCATCCGCACGATCTCGTACGGATAGGGAGCACCAAAGCGATTGGCGCGCAATAGCTTCTGCTGATACGCCGTCAACGGGCGGACGGGCTGCTTGTCCGGCGGGCGTTCGCGTATCGTCATGCCCCCGTCTAAGCCCTCCAGGTCGAGCACGGCATCGCGACCGTCGGGGTAGCGCACACGCAGCACCACCTTCTCCAGCCCGGCGCCGACCGCCAGCGGTGCCAACGATCCGGCCAGTTCGTCCCACGCCGCGCGGGAAACCTCCCACGGGGGCCGCACGTAGAGCACCATCCGGTTGGTGGCCGGCCGGTTGCGCGCCTCGAACGTGGTCAGCGCTTCCTGCATCGCCGATAGAGCCAGCAGACCCATCAGCTCCAGGCGCGGGTATCGCACCGCGCCGCCCGCGGCCCGCACCGGCGTCAGGTCACGCACTTCTGCGAGCGCGAAAAGCCGGTGATCGGTGGGATTGTCGTGGGCCACCGCGTGGAACACGTACACGTCTTCGGCCGAGCGCAGCCGCCGCAGTTCGAAGTTCGCCAGCCGCCACAACTCGAGCCGCTTGGCCAACATCGGATGCAGATTGCGATAAAGCGCGTCCTCGACGAATTGACCGTCCCGCTGCCGGTAGGTCACGTGGTGGGTGCGGAAGCGCTCCGGCGCGGCCCCGTCGAGGGTTGTCACGGTCAGATCCAGGCGCCACAACAGGCGCCCGAAATGGCATCCGGCGAGCAGCTTTTCGGCTTCCGCGATGACGGTGTCGATATCCGCCGCCTCGCCGTGCCGCCACAGCTCCAAATCCACCACGACCTGCCGATCGGGGTCGGCGGTCCGCAACTGCCCGGCGATCGCCGCGGACAGCTCGGGCAGTTCTGCCCAGGGCGCGTACGCCGTGACCAGGTGAACGTGCTTGCTCTCGAAGTTGTAGTCCGCACTGCCCAACATCCATCCGTCATGTTCACCGACGGCCACGTTGCGCAGTCGCCGGATCCGGTAGAACCGGCGGATGTACACCTCCGCCAACACCCGGTGCAGCCCCGGGTCGCGGCTGGAACGCCATCGCCGCAGCAGCTCGGCACGCAGCGGCTGCGGGCATGCGACGAGGCGGTCGATCCGGCGGGACCGGCCGGCGCCGTCGGGTTCGTCCCGCAGCGCATCGAGATCGCGCTGCACACGGGAGTACTCGTGGGTGACGGTCGCCGCCAGCAGCGGCTCGTCGAAGTAGTGGAACCGCACATCGCGAGCCAGGTCCGCGACGTTGCGCTGGCGACCCTGCATGGCCGCCAGCCGGTCAAGCCGGGACCGCATCTCGGGGTCGGCCACCTTCGCCAGCTCGGCACGGTGGCGGAGTCGGCGCTCGAGGATGGCGGTCACCGCCCCGGCCAGCTCGCCGACCCGGCGAAATGAGCGGAACATCCAGACAACGGCTTCCTCGAGCTCGGGCGTGCGTTCCAGCCCACGCACCCCGTACCGCGATAGCGCGTGCTCCAGCCGGCGCCGATACGAGTCCGGCAGCCCGGCCCGGTCCGCGTCCAGCCACTGCAGGAACGACAGCAGGTACTCCCGAGTACTGCCGTCGACGAGCGCCTCCTCGGGCTCGACCTCGCCGCGCGGCCGGTACAGCGACCCGACGTCGATGAACAGGTCCAGCAAGCTGTCCTCGCAACGCAACAGGTCGGTGTCGGTGGGCGTCGCGATCTCGCCCAGCCGGCGCTGCCGGCTCAGCATGGCCTGAACCGAGGTGGGATCCAGGTCGTAGCCGAGCAGGTAGGAGCGCAGCGCGCCGTACACGCGCTCGCACGCCGGCGTTCCGGGTGGCTCCGCGACGCGCAGGCCGGTGAAGTCGACAGCGGCCGCGCCGACGCGCTGACGGGCGTCGGACGTCGCGATGCGGACCACCGGCGCTCCCGCTTCCACCTGCACGTTCGCGCCGGCTTCGACCGAGGCGACGGTGCCGGCGAACGGCGCTGTGAGAGTGGTTTCCATCTTCATGCTCTCCAGCACGGCGAGCCGGTCGCCCTCGACGACCTGGTCACCGGGCTCGACGAGGACCGAGACCACGAACGCGGGCCCGGGGCTGCGCACCAGGCCCCCGTCGTCGCGCGACACGGTGTGCGCGACGCCGTCGATCTCGACGCGCAGGGTGGCACCTTCCACCACCGACAGCACCCGGTGCGCCACGCCGCCGACCACCACCCGCCGCTCGTAGCCGTCGCGGTCGGAGACCGTGACGTCCGCGGTGCCGGCGCCGGTGACGCGGTAGGTACGGGCACCGGTGCGGTAAACGTCCACGATGTATCGCTGGCCCCGGTAACGCAGGCGGCATCGGTGTCCCACCTCTGCCGAGGTTTCGGCACCGCCGCGGGCGGCGCGGGCGTGGAACGCGGCCCGCTCGGCGGCCTCTTCAAGGTCGTACGACTCCACGGCGGCGACCAGCAGGGCGACCGGGTCCGGGGCGGGCAGGTGCGCCCCCTCCGCGGTCAGCCGGTCCAGCCAGTGGTTGTCGAAACACCCGTCGCGCACCTCCGGTCGATTGAGCAAGCTCAGCAGGAACGAGCGGTTGGTGGTGCCACCTTCCACCACGATCGTGGTGTCGAGCAGTGCACGACGCAGCCGGGCGAGGGCCTCGGTGCGGTCACTTCCCCAGGCGACGATCTTGGCGATCATCGAGTCGAAGTCGGGCGGGATCCGGTCCCCTTCACGCACGCCCGCGTCGACGCGGATCCCGTTGCCGGTCGGCAGGCGCAGGCAGGTCAACCGGCCCGGCGCAGGGGTGAACGCCTCCTCGGGATCCTCGGCGCATACCCGGGCCTCGATCGCATGCCCGAACACCTGCGGCGGCGCGCCGACCAGCCGCCCGCCCCGAGCCACGTGCAGCTGCAGTTTCACCAGGTCCAGCCCGGTGGTCACCTCCGTCACCGGGTGCTCGACCTGCAGCCGGGTGTTGACCTCCATGAACAGGAAGTCCCCGGTGCCCGGGTCGACCAGGAACTCCACCGTGCCGGCGTTGCGGTAGCCCGCCGCGGCGGCCAGGCGTACCGCCGCTTCGCGGATCGCCCGCTCCCCCTCGGCGTCGAGCACCGTTGACGCCGATTCCTCCAGCACCTTCTGCCTGCGGCGCTGCAAGGTGCAGTCGCGGACCCCTGCCGCCCACACGGTGCCGTAGTGGTCGGCGATCACCTGTACTTCGACGTGACGGGCGGCCGGCACGAGCTTCTCCAAAAACACCGTCGGGTCACCGAACGCCAGCTGCGCCTCGGCCCGCGCCGAGGGCAGTGCCGCGGCGAGTTCGGCGGGGCTGTAAACCGTTCGGATCCCGCGGCCGCCTCCGCCGGCGGCCGCCTTGACCAGAAGCGGATAGCCGAGCGTGGTCGCGAGTGCGCTGGCGTGGGCCACGTCGTCGACCGGCCCGCCGCTCCAGCACACCACCGGGACGTCCACCTGCTCGGCGAGCCGTTTGGCGGCCACCTTGTCCCCGAGCCGCCGGATGGTGGCGCTGCCCGGCCCGACGAAGACGATGCCGGCCTCCTCGCACGCCTGCGCGAAAGACGCGTGCTCGGCGAGGAATCCCCACCCGACCCACACGGCGTCGGCCGCACTCTCGCGCAGCGCCGCCATCACCGCCGGCTGGTCGAGGTAGCGCGACCGGCGGGTGCCGTCGGCCGGGTCGGCGAAGGTCGCGGTTCCCAGCAGCACGGCCTCGTCGGCCTGGCGCACATACCAGGCGTCGGCGTCGGCGTCCGTATAGAACACGATGGTCCGGATGGGCGGTTGGTCCCCGGCCTGATTGAGTTCGGCCACCGCGGTCAGCGCGCGAACCGCGGGTTCACCGCGGTTGACGATCGCCAGCCGGCGAATCTCGTTGTCCATAGCGAACTTCCCTCAGCCGCGCATGACAGCGCGGATCGGGGCGACGACGTCCGCGGGCGGTGGCTGCGGCAACGGCACGGTGCGGTATCCGTCGAGCCGCAGCACCGGCCTGCCTTCGTCGTCGCGGACGGTGCAGACGAAACCGCCGCGCCCGTCCGGCCGCGCGGTCGCTACGAGCCCGGCCCCTTCGGTCGGGGTCCCGTTCAGGTGCAGCGCATCGACATGCAGCGGCAGGGCCAGGACACCCTCGGTGCCGGCCTCGAACAGCCCCACGGTCTGGAAGCACAGCTCGACGAGTCGCGGCCCGATCAGCACCGGCTCGCCGGTTTGCGGTGGCAGCTCGGCGGCGAATCGGGCGGCCGCGCCGTCGTCGCACCTCCACGCCGAACCGACCACCCGATAGGCCGGGCCGTGGAAGTAGAGCCGGTAGACCTGCTCCGGGCTCAGGGCGGGCACTTCGCCACCGCCAGCAGCGCCGCCGTCGGCGAGGGTCGCCGGCTCGGCCGTCAGCCGCACCGAGCCGGTGAAGTGCACGGTGCGCTGCGGCTGGTCGCTGCCGGGCAGTGTGCGTTCGGCCGACAGCCGGCATTCGGCGACGAGGTCGTCCCCGTCGGGGCGTACCAGGGCCGTCACCGTCAGGGTGCGCGGCTCGTCCCGATAGAACTTGAGCGGGGCCCGGAAGTCGACGTTCTCGATGGCGGCGACGTGCAGGTCGGGCGCCAGCAGCCGCGCGGCTTCGGCGAAGGTCTCCATGCCCATCACGCCGGGCAGCACCGGTGTGCCCTCGATGCGGTGGTGATCCAGGAACGGCCGGGTGGCCGGGTCGAGGGTGGTGTGCAGCACCAGCCCGTCGTGCACACTGGCGCGGACGACCTCGCCGATCATCGGACCGTCCGGCGTCAGCGAGGCCGGGTTGACGCCGCCGGTGTCGTGCGGTTCGGCGGTGAGCCCACCGAGCGCCCCGGCGACGACGACCTCGCCGTCGGTCAGGCCGGCGCCCAGTTCGCGCCTGATCCACGCCACCCCCGCCTCGGGCGGCAGCATCTCGACCCCGGCGGCCGCCATGATCTTCGGGATCGATCCGCGGGTGGCCATGCCGATGCCGCCCCAGGCGGTCCAGTCGATCGCCAGCGTCCTTACCTCCGGACGGGTGCGGCGCAAATTGCTCAGGATCTTGCACTGCAGGTCGTTGGCGGCGCTGTAGTCGGTCTGGCCCATGTTGCCGAACCGGCCGGCGACCGAGCTGAACGCCACGACGGCGCCCAGCGGAAGGTCGGCATGCAGCACGTTGAACAACCCGTCACCCTTGACCCCGAGCACCAGGTCGAACTCGGCGGGCTCCTTGTCGGGGAGCCCGTGGCTGACCTCGACCCCGGCGGCGTGCAGCAGGACGTCGACGCGGCCGCTGGCCTCCCGCACCTGCGCCATCACTTCGTCCACCGCGGCCGCGTCGGTGAGGTCGACGCTGTGGTAGCGCGCCGAACCACCGGCGGCCTCGACGGCACGAATTGCGGCCAGCGCGGCCTGCAGGCGCTCCAGGCGGGCCAGTTCCCGCTCGATCAGGACCGGTGTCGGGCGCTCGCCCCGCGCGCGCATCCGATCCGCCAGTTCGACCTTTAACCCGTCGCGGTCTTCGGTGTACCGGCGCAGGTCGGGGTCTGCCGGGTCGGGTTCCGGAGTGAGGTCCAGCAGGTGGAAGGTGCCCCGCCAGGCCGCGGCGAGATCGGCGGTGATCGCCGACACGATGCTGCCGGCGGCCCCGGTGACGAGGAACACCGGGTCGGGGCCGAGAGGCTCGCTCGCCTCGGCGGAGAACGGTCGCTCCGCGAGCCCGACGCCCCAGCGGCGGCCATCGGCGTGACCGACCTCGACGCAACCGGGGTCGCGCAGGGTCTCATCGATCAGCGCGTCGGCCAGCGCCGCGGTCTTGCGGTTGACCGGGAAGTCGACGGCCTTCACCAGCGCCTCGGGGCGCTCGCGCCGGTACGCCTTGGCGAACCCGGTGACCGCGCCACCCAGGGGGCAGGTCGCCCCGGTCGCGTCGTAGCCGTGGTATCCACCCAGCCGGGTGGCCACGACCAGGAACGGGCTGCGCTCGTACAGGTGCCGCATGGTGGTGTAGAGGTTGCGCACCCGGCGCCGCAACGCTTCTCGCCAGCCGGCGAGGTCCAAGCGCTCCAGCGGGCCCTCGTCGTCGAGGGCCGCCAGCCAGTAGACGCCGTCGACCTCGTCGCTCAGGACGGCGCTGACGTCGTCGTCGGGCCGCAGCGCGACCACGTCGACGCCGAGCCGGGTCAGCCGGGCAGTCAGCGCATCGGCGACGCCGCCTTCGTCGCCCATGACGGCGACGCGCGTGCCCTTGCCGAGCGTGACTCCGGTGGGCACGCAGGCCGCGAGCTCGGGTCGCAGCGCGGGTACGGGCACCCGTCGGGTGATCCGGTCGGTGGCGGCAACGTCGCCCTCGATGGTCGGCGGCACCGCGACGGCGCTTTGCGCCGCCTGCGCTGCCTCAGCGGGCGCTTTTGGGTGGGCCTGCGCCTCCGCCTTGTCGCGGATCCAGGCGATCACATGGTTCAGCGTCGGAAAATCACGAAGCTTGAGGTTCTCATCACGAGCCACCCCGTAGTGCCCCCGGATCGCAGCGAAAATCTCGGCCTGCTTGACCGTGTCCACCCCAAGATCGGCCTCCAAATCCAAGTCCAGATCCAACAATTCACGCGGATAGCCGGTCAACTCGGCCACCGTGCCCACCACCACATCGATGACGTCGTCCCCAGCCGGGACCGCCGGGGCGGCCGCCACCGGGGCCGGCGCCGGGGCCGACGCCTCGGCGGGAGGAGCCGCCACACCGGCCTTGTCGCGGATCCAGGCGATCACATGGTTCAGCGTGGGAAAATCACGAAGCTTGAGGTTCTCATCACGAGCCACCCCGTAGTGCTCCCGAATCGCAGCGAAAATCTCGGCCTGCTTGACCGTGTCCACCCCAAGATCGGCCTCCAAATCCAAGTCCAGATCCAACAATTCACGCGGATAGCCGGTCAACTCGGCCACCGTGCCCACCACCACATCGATGACGTCGTCCCCAGCCGGGACCGCCGGGGCGGCCGCCACCGGGGCCGGCGCCGGGGCCGACGCCTCGGCGGGAGGAGCCGCCACACCGGCCTTGTCGCGGATCCAGGCGATCACATGGTTCAGCGTGGGAAAATCACGAAGCTTGAGGTTCTCATCACGAGCCACCCCGTAGTGCTCCCGAATCGCAGCGAAAATCTCGGCCTGCTTGACCGTGTCCACCCCAAGATCGGCCTCCAAATCCAAGTCCAGATCCAACAATTCACGCGGATAGCCGGTCAACTCCGCCACCGTGCCCACCACCACATCGATGACCTCGTCCCCCGCGGGCACCGCCGCCGACAGCACGGCCGGTTCCGGCGCCGACAGCACGGCCGGTTCCTGCGCCGGGGCGGGCACCTCGGCGGCTACCGGAACCCGCGGGGCCGGCACCGGCGCTCCGGTGTCCACGATCCGCAGCCGGTGCTGCACGATCTCCAGGTCGGCATCGGGCCTGCCCGACACCTGCGCGAGCCAGCGCCGCCAGGCGGTGCGGTCGATGATCCGGTACTCGTAACCGAGTTCGTCCGGGGGCCGGTGACGGCCGTCGGGAACCGGGGTCCAGCGCAGTAGCGTCATCGCGATCTGTGAACCGAACCCGGCGCCCAACCGGAGCGCGTATTGCACCGGATAGCTTCCGCCCACCGACAGGTTCAGCCGGCCCAGCTCCGGGTCGGGTTCCTTGAAGTTCGGGACGGGGGGAACCAGCCCGGTCTCCAGCGACTTGATCGCCACGATGTCCTCGATGCCGGCGCCCATCGCGTGCCCGGTGAAGCCCTTGGTGTTGGTGATGACCACGGCGTCTGCGTCAGACCCGAAAACCCTTCGCAGGGCATTGATTTCGGCCGCGGCGCTGCCCCCGCGGGCCGGCGTGTATGTCTCGTGTGAGACGAACACGGTGTTCGGCGCGATGGCGTGGCGGTCCACGCCGCGAGCTTCGGCCTGGGCAACCAGGTGTTCCATGACGCCGCCGATGTGCTCGACGTCGAGCCTGGTGCCATGGAAGGCGCTGTTGGCGGTGACGGTGCCGAGGACCTCGCAGATGGGTTGCAGCCCGCGTTCGGCGGCGGACTCGGCGGACTCCACCACGAAGGCGGCCGCGCCCATGCCGAGAATCATGCCGTGCCGCCGCCGGTCGAACGGAGTGGCGGCCTCCTCGACGATGTCGTCGGTGGCGGCGGCGCCGGACGCCAGGAAGCCGGACCCCAGCCAGGGCAGCAGGGCGTCGGAGCTGGCGTCGTCGGCGGAGACGACGATCACCCGGCGGCAGCGGCCGACCCGGATCCAGTCCTCGGCGAGCGAGGTCGCCTGCGTGGTGCTCGCGCATGCGGCATTGACCTGCGTGTTGGGCCCGCGCGCGCCGATGATCTCGGCGAATTGTGAATGGCCCATCGCCAGGCAGCGGAAGATGAACCGGCGGTCGAACCGGTACGGGTTGGACTCGCACGCGTGACGCAGCTCGTGGATGCGCCGGTCGACCTCCGTCACGGCCGGTTCGTCGCCGCTCATCCGGGCGCGCACCGCCTCCAGTGCGAGGAGATGCTCCCGGTTGCTCCGGTCGACGTAGTAGTGCTCGAGGTCGCGGGCGAAGTTGTCGTAACCCGGGAACGCGGAGGCGAAGATGACGCCGGTGTCGTCGCGCATCGAGTCGGGCAGCCCCCACCGGTCGGGCAGCTGGGTGCCCAGCGTCGTGGTCTTGTAGTGCATGACCAGCGGGATTCCGGCGTCGCGCAGCGCGTCGAAGCCCGCCCCGATCGCCAGCTTGGTGGTCGAGTCCAGCGCGGCATCGCGGGCGGTGTCGACCGCGAACTCGGCGACCACGTCCAGCGGTGCGCTGCGCCCGGCCAGTTTGATGACGTCGGCCTCGTTGTCGATCGTCTCGAACGTGGGGTCGCCCGATTCCCGCTTGACCAGGCGGGTGATGTGCCGGTCGAGCATCGACCGGCGGAGCCGGTGCGGGATGGTGTCGATGAACTGTTGACCGTCGAGGATCCGGGCGACGTTTTCGTCGTCGAAAACGCGCTCGACACCGGGCAGCCCAAGCGCCGCACCGGTGATCACCACCGGTGCTTCGCTGATCATCGCGGATCTCCCATCCGGCATTGCGGCTTGCGGGGCGCTCGCCACGGCGGCGGTGGCCGTACCCGCCGCGGCAGGCGAGCCGAATCCCAGCCCGGCGGCATACAGCCCGCACAGCGCCCGGTTGAACGAGGCGACATCGCCGGTTTTCGGGTGATTGGTGAAGAGCGCCAACACATCGTCACCGAGCACGTCTTCGACGAAGCCGTGCAGCGCCTTCTTCGGGCCAACCTCGACGAAGACGCGGGCGCCCGCGTCGTACAACGTGCGCAGTCCGTCGACGAACCGCACCGGCGAGGCCACCTGACGGGAGAGCAGGTCCAGCACGGTGTCGAGGTCGGCGTCCGCCGGATAGAAGTCACCGGTCACGTTGGACACCACCGGCAGCCGGGGCGCGCTCATGCCGAGCCGGCGCAGGGCGGTCTTCAGTGGTTCGCTGACCGGCGCGACGATCGCGGTGTGGAACGCGTGGCTGACCGGGAGGCGGGAGGCGCTCATGCCGGCGGCCTGCAGTGCGGCGACGGCACGCTCGACGGCGTCGGTGGCGCCGCCGATGACAGCCTGATTGGTGCTGTTGATGTTGGCGACGACGACGTAGCCGTCGGTGGCCCCGACGATCCGCTCGATCTCGGACAGCGGACCGGTCACGGCCGCCATCGCACCGTTGTCGGGACCGGGCAGGTCGGCCATCGCCCGGCCGCGGACGCTGGCGGCTTCCAGGGCGGCGTCCAGCGACAGCGCGTCGGCGGCCATCAAGGCGCCGTATTCGCCCAGGCTGTGGCCGATCACCATGTCCGGCCGCACGCCGTAGGCATCGAGCAGCCGGGCCAGGGCGAGATCCGTGGCCAGGACGGCCGGCTGGGTGATCTCGGTTTGCATGAGTTGCTGCGAGAGCCGTTGCGCAACAGCCTCATCGGTGCTGTCGGTGAAGATGTAGTCGGTGAGCGGCTTGTCCAGCAGATGTCTGGTGACGCGGTCGGCTTCGTCGAACATCGCTTGGACGATCGGCTCCCGGGCGCGCAGGTCGGAAAGCATGTTGACGTATTGCGAGCCCTGACCGGTATAGAGGAACGCGACCTTGCCCGGTGCGCCGCGGCCGACGAAGACGCCCTGCACCCGCAGCATCCGCCACACGGCCGGGTCACCGTGCCGCAGCGCGCCGGCTGCCTTCGTCGCCTTGGTGGCGAGGTCGGCCGCGTCGGCATAGTCGATGGCAACCCGAACGGGCGCGCTCGCCAGGGTGGGGTCCGGTGGGGCCACCGCGGGGGCCTGGCCGGCCGACGCCCGTGCGGCAAGCCGGTCCAGCTGTGCGGCGACGTCGGAGTCATCCGCGCCGCCGACCACCGCCGCGCCCCGCAGCGGGGCCTTCGCCGCGACGGGTGCGTCCGTCGCCGGCGCGGAGCGCTGCTCGATGGTCGCGCCCGGGTAGGAGCGGGCCTCCCCCGGCGGGCGATGCCGACCGGGCACATACTCCTCGAGCACGGCATGGAAATTGGTGCCGCCGAACCCGAAAGAGCTGACCCCGGCGCACCGCACCCCGTTGTCCGGTGCCGGCCATTCGCTCAGTTCGGTGTTGACCCGGAACGGGATGTCATTCCAGTCCACGTTGGGGTTCGGCTGCTCGAAATGCAGGCTGGGCACCAGCACCTTGTCGTGCAGGCTGAGCACCGTCTTGAACAGGCCGGCGGCACCGGCCGCGCCCTTGAGGTGGCCGATGTTGGACTTGACCGAGCCCAGCGCGATCGAACCGGGCTGCGCGCCGGCCTTACCGAAAACGTCTGCGAGGCTGGCCAGTTCGGTGGCGTCACCCACCCGGGTGGACGTCCCGTGTGCCTCGACGCAGGTTGCCGCCGCCGGATCGAGGCCGGACACCGCCCAGGCGCGCTCCACCGCGAGCCGCTGGCCCACCGGATTGGGCGCGGTGATGCCCTTGCCACGACCGTCACTGGAGCCGGCGATGCCGAGCAGCACCGCGTAGATCCGGTCGCCGTCGCGTTCCGCGTCGGACAACCGCTTGAGGACGAACAGCGCTGCGCCCTCACCCATTACGAAGCCGTCGGCGCCCGCGTCGAATGGGCGGGTGCCGGTCGCCGACAGCGCACCGATCTTGCAGAACTTCACGAACCCCGCCGGGTCCATGTTGCGGTCGAGGCCGCCGGTCACGGCGGCATCGAAGTCGCCGGCCTGCAATCCCCGCACGGCGGCCGACATGGCGGCCAGTCCCGAGGCGCAAGCCGCGTCGGTGGTGAAGTTGGGGCCGCGGAAGTTGAACAGGTTCGCCACCCGGCCCGCTGCCACGTTCGCGAGCTCGCCGGGCATGGTGTCCTCGGTGATTTCGGAGATTCCACCCAGGAACGAGGCCCGGGTCTCGGCGAGCACGGCGTCGCGCACCGGTTCCGGCAGCGCCGCGAATGACGGTGCGGTGCATAACTTTTGAATCATCGCCGGAAACTGGATCCGCAGGTTGGTCCGGTGCTGCTTGTCGCCGCCGATGGCGCTGCCGATGATGACCGCCACTCGTTCGGGGTCCACCGTCCAGTCGGGCCACCCGGCTTCGAGCAGGGCGGAACGGGCGGCCGCCACCACCCACTTCTGACCGTCGTCCATCTGCGCGCTGACCGCCGGTGGGATGGGTAGCCGCCACGCCAGCGGCTCCCACGTGAAGTCGCGGACCCACCCACCGATTCGGGAGTAGGTCTTGTCGGGCGCGTGGGGGTCGGGGTCGTAGTAAAGCTCCGGATCCCAGCGCTCGGGCGGCACGTCGCTGATGCTGTAGCGGCCGGCCTTGATGTTGGCCCAGAAGGTGGCGGCGTCGGGCGCGTCGGGCATGATCGCGCTGACGCCGACCACTGCGATCGGCTCCTGTTGCGTGGTCGTCATGATGATCCGGCCTCTCTTCGATACAGCGCGTCCCCCACCCGGTCCATGTCATCCAGCAGGCCGGCCTGGGCGGCCCGCACCCGGTCGAGCGGCAGCGCGACGGCGAGGTCGGACCCGGTCCCGGCGCCGGTCACCCACCGTGAGCCCTCCTCGGCGACCTTCAGCGCCGCGTCGCGCGCGAAAACCCGGCTGATGGCGGCCAGCGCGGCCGCGTCGAAGCGGGTGTCCGATTTCTCCGGCAACGCACCGGTTGCCGCCGCGGCGGCGCGGCGGGCCAGTGCGCCCGCGCACTCGGCGTAGCTGATCAGTTCGCCCAGCCGCAACAACACGTGCTGGCTGCGCGTTAGCCGGCCGACGCGGCACGATTCCAGCACGGCGGCAAGGCATTCCAGCGCCAGCGCCGCCGTGGGCCCGCCACATTCACCGGGGACATCGTCAAGTGCGCGAGCCGCGTCGCGGTAATAGGCGCCGGACGTCTTGAGGTGCTGCTGCCAGCGGCCGCGCGCGATCGTCATCTCCATGATCTCCGAGGTGCCCTCGTAGATCGTGGTGATCCGGACGTCGCGCTTGATCTTCTCCACCAGGTACGGACGGGTGTAGCCGTATCCGCCGTGTGCCTGGATCGCGGCCTCGGCGGCCGCGTTACCGGCCTCGGTGGCCAGGTATTTGGCGATCGCGCCCTCGGTGTTGAGCGCGCCGCCGGCGCCCTCGCCGCTGTCGATCCGGGTCGCGGTTTCCTCGATGAACGCGCGTGCCGCCTCCAGCCGCACCGCATGCGGCACGATCAGCTTGTGGGTAAAGCCTTGCTTGTTCGAGAGCGGCGCGCCGCCCTGCACCCGCTCGGTGGAGTAGGTGATCGCCCGGTCCAGGGCCGACCAGCCGCCACCGAGCCCGAATGCGGCGACCATCACCCGCGTGTAGCCGAAAACCTGTTGGGCCTGGGCAAGTCCGTGGCCCTCCTCCCGGCCCACCAAGTGCTCCGCCGGGACCAGCACGTCATCGAGGAATAGCGCTGCGGTGTCGGACAACCGGATGCCGTGCTTGTCCTCCGGGGGCGCCGACGAGAAGCCGGGGGTGCCCTTCTCCACGACGAACCAGGACGGTCCGCCCGGCGCCAGGGCCAGGACGGAGTAGGCATCCGCGATGGAGCCGTTGCTGATCCACTGTTTGCGCCCGTTGAGCCGGTAGCCGGTCACCTGACCGTCGGTTTCCACCGGTGTGGCGGTGGTGTTCATCGCGGCCAGGTCGCTTCCCGCCTCGGGTTCCGTTGCGGCGTAAGCGAATAGAATGCCCCGTTCGGCGATGCGCCCCAGCCACTCCTTGCGCTGCTGCGCGGTCGCGCCGACGACGATCGGGTCGCTGCCGAGGAACGTGGCCAGCACGGCGGTGGCTACGCCGATGTCGAACCGGGCGAGTCGTTCGCAGACACGGTAGGAGTCGAACGCCCCGCCGCCGAATCCGCCGTACTCCTCCGGGATGAAGACCAGCTGCACGCCGAGGTCTTCACCGCACATCGCGCGAACGGTTTCCTCCGGGCAGACGTCGTCGTGGTCGAGGTCCAACCGGCGAGCGTCCGGCAGGGCCTCGGCGAGAAAATCATCGAGTGAGGCCAGCATCATTTCGAGGCTGTCGCGGTCCAGGCCGACGTCGGTGGTCATCGCTTTGCCCCCGGCCCCCAACTGGCCATGACGATCAAGCGCCACGTGCCAAACGCGGCGGACGACATGGACTTTTCCATTGAAAATGTCCTCCCTGGCAGGCAGTGACTCCCCTCCCACCGCTGCTTCTAGTCATTCTTTGACCCTCCGGGTATCGCGGACGAGAGCCGAAAGTCCTATTGCCGCAGGAGACAAGTCCTCGCTGGCCTGCATGAATTCGTTCTCGGCGGCATCGGTCAAGGTGTGCGTACACTCGGCGGGGTATTTAGTCCGACGGGGGGTTGGCGCGAAAGGGCGTGCATGACCGCCGTTGATGATCAGGGCCTGGGCTTTGCCGGGGTGGCGCGGCTGGCGCAGCTGGTGCGCGATCGCGAGGTTTCGCCGCGAGAGCTGGTGGAGTTCCACTTGGAGCGGATCGCTCAACTCGATCCGATTTTAAATGCGTTTCGGGTCGTGCTCGCCGAGCAGGCGCTGGCAGAAGCGGCGCAGGTCGAACGCCGGCTGGCCGCAGGCGAGGTGCTGCCGCTGGCGGGCGTGCCGATCGCGGTCAAAGACGACACCGATGTGGCGGGAGTGTCGTCGATGTGCGGCACCGCGATCGACACCGGCCCGGTGAGCCGCGACAGCGCCGCCGTGCGGCGCCTTCGGGAAGCCGGGGCGGTGATCATCGGCAAGACGAATCTGCCCGAGTTCGGCGCCGTCCCGATGTGCGAGTCCCCCACCTGGGGTGTTACCCGCAATCCTTGGCACCTGGAACGGACAACCGGAGGTTCCAGCGGCGGTTCGGCGGCGGCAGTGGCGGCCGGCATGGTGCCCGGCGCGCTGGGCACCGACGGCGGCGGGTCGGTTCGCATCCCGGCCGCGTGCTGCGGAGTGGTGGGCCTGAAGGGTCAGCGCGGGTGGATCAGCACCAAGCAATCGCCGGAGCGGGCCTACCGATTCCACGGGCTGCATCACATCGGTGCACTGGCCCGCAGTGTGGCCGACGCGGCGCTGCTGCACGACGCGATGGCAGGCCTGGAGCCCAACGACGAAATCGTCTCTGCGACACCGCCGCCGACACTCATCGAGGCGGTGTCGCGCGAGCCACGGCGCCTGCGGATCGCCATGTCCTTCAAACCGGTCATCCCGGTGCCGGTCAGCGACGAAGTGCGCCGACCGGTATTGGAGACCGCCGAGCTGCTGCGCTCGCTCGGCCACGAAGTCGTCGAGCGCGATCCGGTCTATCCGCCGGCCGCCGTCCTTTCGGTGTTCGCGCTGATGATGCACGGCCTCGCCGATGAAATCGAGCGGCTGCCCACACCCGAGCTGTTGGAGCGGCGGATTCAGGCCGAGGGACGTACCGCCCGGCTGATCCCCGACTGGCTGGCGCGCCGCGCGCTGGCCGCCCGCGACCGAATGAGCGAGCGCGGGCTGCGGCCCGTCGCCGATTTCGACGTGCTCTTGACGCCGGTATTGGGTAAGCCGCCGGTGCCCGTCGGGCACCTCGAGGGGCTGGGACCGACTCGCGCGATGGCGCGGGTGTTGGGGTTCATGCCATTCACCCCGACGCAGAACTACACCGGGCAACCGGCCATGTCGGTCCCGGTCGGAATCTCGCCGAACGGGCTGCCCGAAGCGGTCCATCTGGTGGGGCGGCCCAACGATGGGTTGACGCTCATTTCGCTTGCCGCGCAACTGGAGTCGGTGCGCCCGTGGGCACAGCACCGCCCACCGGCTGCGCGGTATCGCACACCGGCTTAGGGTTGGCTCCCCAAAGATCGTGCGTCGGTGGGCTGCGCGGGCCTTATTTATGTTGCGCTGCATGCGATTTGACCGGCGGACAATGCGTGGAATTGCATGACGAAAGACGTCTTATTTCGCCGCTAATGAATTCTTAGATACTCCAGAGCCCGGAAGGGACCCGTACCCCGAAACAGGCGCTAGGCTGACATAATCATCGCCGCATTTATCGCGGTGCTTCCCGTTGAAAGGTTATTCACATGGTCACGTCTTCGTGGACCAGATTGGCAGTCGCGACTGGTGGTCTGGCGTTATCCCTCGCCACTGGAGCCGGCATCGCGTCCGCGGATCCCGCTCCCGCTCCCGATCCCGATCTGGAACGGGTCATCAACTCGACCTGTACGTACGATCAGGCGACGGCGGCGCTCAACACGCAATATCCGGACGATGCCGCGAAATTCAACGGATCACCGATTGCGCAGGGCTTCTTGCATCAGTTCGTCGATTCGCCGCCCGATCAGCGCCGGCAATTGGCTGCGCAGATCCAGGGCATGCCCGACGCGCAGCCGTACCTCCAAACGATGAAGAACGTCGCGAAAATCTGCAACAAGTACTGAGCACCCGGGCCCGGGCCGCACCAGGCGCATTGGCCGGCCCGGGCCAGGTTGGACCAAGGGCCGAAGGGCCTCGGAATTTGGGCCGATTGGCGGGTTGTCGAACGGCGTGCGCGGGGTGAGGCTGTAGTTGTAACGAATCAACTACTGACCGAAAGAGGCGAGCTCCTTCAGATGTCGCCGAGACCGGCATCGACGCCTCAGTAAAGGGGGGTAAACAATGATCACTCCGTCGTTGGCCAAATTGGCCGTCGTACTTTGTGGACTGGCATTGCCGTTCACCAATGGAATCGGAGTCGCATCCGCCGACCCCGACATCACTCCGGCCGTCAACAGCCCGTGCAACTACCAGCAGGTGGTGGCGGCGCTGAATGCGGAGTTCCCGGGTCCCGCGGCGCAATTCAACGCTTCCCCGGAGGCCCAGGCCTGGTTGCACGATCTCGTCGCTGCGCCGCGGCCCAAGCGCCGGCAGTTGCTGCAGGACATGGGAAACAACCCCGACGCCGCCCCGTTCCACGGCATTGTCGTGCCGTTGGCCAACTCCTGCGGCAACTACTAGCTGTCCGCTGCGGGCTCGACGTTCTGGTTCAGCGCGAAGCGGTTGTCCGGATCGAGGCGAGCCTTCAGCTTGGCGAGTCGGCGGTAGGTTGCTTCACCGAAGCTCGCCCGGATGCGCAGCGGCCCTTCGTCGCCCACGAAATTGAGGTACACGCCGGTCGGACCGAGGGGGCGCAGCGTTTCGTACGCTTCATCCGTCCACAGTTTGCACCGTTCGGTGTCGGCGGGGTCCGTCCACGTGGTGATCAGGTGCACGATGTAGGGATAGTTGCGGGTCGAAAAGGCGGTCGCCTGCGGCGGAACGCGGCTCGCAACGCCGCCGAGCCGGATCAGGTGCACGTGCGTCTGCGGCGCGGGGCGCGTCCGCCCGAGCATCGCGATCCGCCGGATCGCGTCGTCGGATAGCTCCGTGAGAAAAGTCGACTTCCAATAGTTCAGCCGCCCGAACGGGGCCGTGTGGTCGAGGGCCTGTTGCCAAGTGGGATAGGCGACTTCGCGTTGCAGCGCCATCACCGGTTCGGTGGCCGCCCCGGCGACCTGCGCGAGCGCGCCGACGGCGGCCCGACCGATCTCGTCGGGTCTCGTCGAGCAGCTCAGTATCGTGACCAGCCGGCGCCCCGAGCCCTCATCGGTGCCGAAGTCGACGAGGGACGCGAGGTGGTCGTCGGCGTTGTTCATCTGGGCGCGAAAGTGTTTCAGCACGGCCTCGGCGTCGGTGTCGTCGTAGGCTCGCATGCCCCCGATGACCTGATCGACCGGGTGCAGATCGAGCACGAAGTGTGCGACCACCCCGAAGTTGCCGCCGCCGCCCCGCAGTCCCCACAGGACCTCCGCGTTCTGTGCCCCGCTGACGTACAGCACCTCCCCGTTGGCCAGCACGAGCTCCGCTGCGGTCAGATTGTCACAGGTCAGGCCGTATGCGCGGGCCAACCAGCCGACCCCGCCGCCGAGCGTGAAGCCGCCCACACCCGTCGTGGACACCACCCCGCCGGGGCAGGCCAGACCGTGGCGGCCGGTGACCCGGTCGATGTCGCGCCAGGTTGCGCCGGGCTGGACGACCGCGATCCGGTGCTCGGCGTCGACGACGACGCCGCGCATGAGGGAGAGGTCGATGAGGATGCCGCCGTCGGTCGAGGAGTGTCCGGCGACGCTGTGCCCGCTGCACCGCACCGCGATCTCGGCTCCGGAGCCGACGGCGTAGCGGACGGCGGCGACGATGTCCGCGCGGGAGCGGCAGCGCAGCACGACGGCGGGCCGCTTGTCGACGAGGGCGTTGAAAACCTGCCGCGCCGAGTCGTAGTCGTCGCTGCCGGGGTGGACTATGTGGCCGGTGAAGCCCGGTATCGCGTCGATCGCGCGTGTCATCTCCGTATGCGTGCCCGGGAATCCGCGGGTTGTTCCGGCAGGTAGTGGTTTTCCAGGTACCAGTCGTAGGCACTCTGGGCGGCCGTCCGAAACGGCGTATAGGGGACGCCCAATTCGGTGCGGGACTTGCTGCCGTCGGCGTAGATGCCAACGGACGACAGCCGCATCTGCTTGCCCCCGACGGGCAGTCGTGGGCCGACCACGAAGCGGGCCGCGCCCACGGCGGCCGCGGCCACCGGTATGGTCCACGCGGGGAGCACGACCCGCGGCCCGGGCCGGCCGGCTATGTCGTTGACGGTCGCGAAAGCCTCACGGAAGCTGAGGTTTTCGCCGGCCAGGATGTAGTGCTCACCGGCGCGTCCCCGCTCTGCGGCGGCGATGTGGCCCGCCACCACGTCGCCGACCGCCACAAAGTTGGTGCCCCCGGGTGCGGCGACCCGCAGCCGTCCCCGTGCGGCCTGGACGAACATCGCACTCTCCGTGCCGTTGAGGTCGCCCGGCCCGATGACGACCGACGGATTGACCGCCACGGCCGCAAGGCCGGCGGCGACGGCGAGGCGCAGCTCGGATTCGGCGAGGTGCTTGCTGTAGCCGTATGGAAACTGGCGCGGACGCAGGTTGAAGCGGTCGGACTCGGTGAGCAGGTGTCCGGGCTCCGGCACCCCGAGCGCGGCGAGGGAACTGGTGAGGACGAACCGTTTTACACCCGAGCGCAGGGCGGCGCCCAACATGTTGCGGGTACCGCCAATGTTGGTGCGGTAGAGGAGATTTTGCCCGCGGTAGCGCCAGTAGTCGGAGATCGCGGCGGTGTGGAACACCCAGTCGCAGCCGGCCATCGCGGCGGTGAGGGTGTCCATCTCGTCCAGCACGTCGCCGACGCACGTCTCGCAGTCCAGGCCGGCCAATGCAGCCAGCGACGACGTCGACCGCCGCAGCACGCGGACATCGATCCCTCGTTTGACCAAGGCGGCCACCAGGTTCGACCCCACGAACCCGGTCCCTCCGGTGACGAATGCGCGCATGGGATCAGAAACGGTAGGTCGTGCAGCCGACCTCGACGCCCGAGCCGACGGTGAGTATCAACGCGACGTCGCCCGGTCGCGCCAGCCCCTGCCGCCGGGCTTGCTCCAGCCCGTACGGCACGGACGACGTGAACGGGTCGCTGTCCGCGGCGAGCTCGACGAACCTCGATCTCCGGATGCCGATCTGGGCGGCCAGTTCGTCGAGCGCCTCCGGGGACAGATACGGCGGGAGCACCGCCGCGATGTCGGTGGGGTTGAGTCCCTCGAGGGCCAGAAGTTCCTTGGCAGCGGCGGGAATACAACTCAGGTAGATCGCGGCGAGGTTGGGGTCACGCTCGATCTGTAACCCGGCCCGCCCGTCGCGCTGCTGGGTGTAGGTGGCCAGGGCCCCGCTGTACTCCGGGTGGTGCTGGAACACGAAGCGGCCGAAGCCTTCCGGGCCGTCGCTCCTGCGCAGCAGGACCGCCGAGCCCGTCTGGCTGATGCCGCGTTGCGGATAGCCGCTGTCGGGGCCGTTGTTTTCGATCTCCGAGGCCATCACCATTGCGTGCTCCACCTTTCCCGCCCCGATCATCCCCGCGGCGACCTGGCAGGCGTTGAGGAAGCCGACGGCGCCGTTGAGGACGTCGAAGGCGAAGGTCTTGGGCCCGTCCGGGGAGTCCACCTCCCCGTTGATGTCCAGTTCGCCGGCGACGAGCGCGGCGACTGCCGGCTCGCTGAGGAACTCGTCGCGGTAGATGCCGGAATTGATGATCAGCCCCAGCGAGCTCCGATCCAGGCCGCTGCGTTCGAGGCACGCCTCTGCGGCCTGGACCGCGAGCTGGATCGAGCTGGGGGAAGCCGGTTGCTCGGCCGGAGCGAGGCCGACGCCGTCGATGCGCACGCGGGGCATCGCCGGAGCGGCTTTGTGGTTGCCGTCGGTCGCCATGCCGGGGGCGTGGCCGCCGCCGGCACCCCGGCGCATCCGGTCGGGCAGGTCGTCGAAGGTGTACAGCGCTGCGCCGACGGTCTGTCCGGAGCCGGTGATCGAAAAGACCACATTGTCACCGGAATTGATCCGATTGCTCAGGATGTAGTCGTTCAGGGCGACGATGTGGGTCGTGGTGGCGGTGTTCCCGCGCTCGGCGATGTTGTAGATGGTGTTGCCCCGGTTGGCCGCGCCGTCCCCGAACATCTGGTTGATGGCGACGACCGCGTCGTTGAGCGAGGCCTCGGACGTCTGGTGCATCACCAGGTGGTCGGTGGTCTCCGGCCGCCAGCCGTGTCGCTGCATTACCCCGGCGACGTAGGGCACCGCGTGCTTGACCGCGATCGCGGTCTGAGTAACGGAGTCGGTGAACATGATGGCACCGCCGTGCGGGCCGTCGGTCACCTTCGCGATGCACAGCTTGCTGTAGCGACTCAGGGTGGCCATATCGATGTCGTGGAAGCCGACCTTGTTGTTCGGCCCGCGCTCGAGGACCACCGCCGCACCGGCGTCGCCGAGGGTCAGGCACGCGATCCGCGGATCCATCGGCCCCTCGATTTCCTTCTGGGCGGTCTCGCACAGGTGACTGATGTATTCGCCGCTGACCACCAGGGCGTTCCGAATCAGCCCGGTCTGCAGGAATGCGTCGGCGACGGTAATGCCGGTGAACATTCCGGCGCACGCGTTGCTGATGTCGAAGGCCAGCGCATTGCCAAGGCCGCATTGGTCGCGGAGCCGCGTGGCGGTGCTGGGCTCGAAGCTGAACCGGTGCCCGAGTCCGTCACGCCGGGAGATGTTGCAGGCGATGATTAGGTCGATCTCCTCGCGCCGATAGCTGGACCGCGACAGGCAATCTTCGGCCGCCTTCCTGGCGAGGTCGATCGAGAACTCGTCCTCGCCGACCACCCGCCGGTTCTTGATGCCGGTCAGACGTTCCAGCGGTATGCGAATCTCGTTGGTGCACTCGGCCATAACCGTCTTCGTCGACACGGTCCGCGCGGGAAGGTACACGCCGATGCTTTCGATCACCGTGTTTCGCTTCTCCTCGGGTGTGGCCTGCACCGATTGCTCCGGTGCCGGCGCCGTGACGACGGCCTCGGTGGGGGCTTCGGGGTGACCCGTTGCATCGCCGGCGAGCGGACCGTATTCGGCGGCGAGCTCGGCGATGGTGCCGTAGACGAACATCGACTCCGGCCGCAGCGGCAGGCCTGCCGCATTCGCCCGCACCGCGACCTCCAGGCTTTGGGTCGAGGCACCACCGAGAGCGAAGAAGTCGTCGTTGACGCCGACACGCTCGAGATCCAGTACGGCGCACCAGATTTCGGCCAGCAACTTCTCGGTGGGGGTGCGCGGAGCGACGAATGCCGGCTCCTGCGGCCCCGATGCCCTGTCGGCCGCGATCAAGGCTT
Organism: Mycobacterium sp. 852002-51613_SCH5001154; assembly: GCF_001667425.1. Classification (NCBI taxonomy): domain Bacteria; kingdom Bacillati; phylum Actinomycetota; class Actinomycetes; order Mycobacteriales; family Mycobacteriaceae; genus Mycobacterium; species Mycobacterium sp. 852002-51613_SCH5001154. Next base: position 39,908 of record NZ_LZII01000055.1, read on the forward strand.
TGCGATCCACCTTTCCGCTCGACGTGAGCGGCAGCGAGTCTGTCACCTCGAAGACCGCGGGCATCATGGCGGCGGGAAGCAGGTCAAGCAGGAACCGGCGCAACTCCGCGGTCGACGGAGCCGCGCCGCCGGCCGGCACGACATGCGCGACGAGGATGGGGTTCCCGCGGCTGTCGGTTCTGATCACCACCGCGTTCTCGGCCACCGCGGGGTGTTGGGCCAGCGCGGCCTCTATCTCGCCGGGCTCGATCCGGAAGCCGTGGATCTTCACCTGAAAGTCGATGCGTCCCAGGTAGTCGATGTTGCCGTCCGGCAGATACCTGGTCAGGTCGCCGGTGCGGTAGAGCCGCTGGCCGGGGTGTGCGGTATCGCCGCCGAACGGGTCGGCCACGAAGATGGCGCCCGTCAGATCCGGCCGGTTGAGGTAGCCGCGGCCGAGCCCCACCCCGCCGATGTACAGTTCGCCGGGCACACCGATCGGCACCGGTTGCAGGTGCGCGTCCAGGATGTAGGCGCGGATGTTGGCGATCGGTCGCCCGATCGGCACCAGCGTGCCGGATTCGCCTCGCTCGCAGTGGAATGCGGTGACGTCGATCGCCGCCTCGGTGGGCCCATAGAGGTTGTAGAGCTCGGCGTCCAGCGTGGCCATGAAGTGGTCGCGCAGGTCGTACGGCAGCGCCTCGCCACTGCAGATCACCCGGCGCAGTGCGGTGCACGCGGCCACCCCGGGCTCGGCGAGGAAGCGGCGCATCATCGACGGCACGAAATGCATTGTGGTGACGCGCTGTTCGACGATGGTCCGAACCAGATACGCGGCATCCTTATGCCCCTCGGGCTTGGCGATGACCACCCGGGCCCCGACGATCAAGGGCCAGAACAGTTCCCAGACGGACGGGTCGAAGCTCACCGGCGTCTTGTGCAGCACCCGGTCGTCGGCGGTCAGCCGGTAGGCGTCCTGCATCCACAGCAGCCGGTTACGAATCCCGGCGTGGGTGTTGAGCGTTCCCTTCGGCTTACCCGTGGAACCGGAAGTGTGGATGACGTATGCGAGGTTTGCCGACGTCGTCTCGCAGACCGGGGCGGCGTCCTCGCCCGACGGCGCCGACGGATCGTCCAGGCAGAGCCGGTGACCGGTGAAGCCGGGCGGCAGGTGCTCCAGTTTGCTCCGGTGGGTGACGCAGACCGGCGCGTCCGGTACGTCGTCCAGCATCGCGGCCATCCGCTGTGCGGGCTGCGCGGAGTCGAGCGGCATGAAGGCGCCGCCGGCCTTGAGGACGCCCAGCACGGCCACCACCAGATCCTCGGAGCGGTCCAGCAGGACGGGCACGACCGTCTCGGGCCCCACGCCGAGCTCGCGCAGCCGGTGGGCGAGACCGTTGGCCCGGCGGTCGAGTTCCGCATAGGTCACGTCGCGGTCCTCACACGTCACCGCGACGGCGTCCGGGGTGCGCACGACCGTGGCGGCGACCATCTCGTGCAGGCAGGCCGGGCCGTCGTAGGTGACCTCGGTCTGATTCCAGGCGGCCTGCTGGCGGCGCTCCGCCTCGGTGAGCAGCGGCAGCTGCGAGACCGGCCGGGCGGGGTCGGCGACGATGCCGCCGAGCAGGGTGGCGAAGTGCCCGGCCAGCCGCTCGATGGTCGCGGCGTCGAAGAGGTCGGTGTTGTATTGCAGTACGCCGGAAAGCTTTCCGTCGTGTTCGCCGACCTCCATCATCAGGTCGAACGGCGCGCCGCCCTGCCCGACATGGAGGGTCTCGAGCGGCAGCCCCCCGGGTTCCGGGCCGGCGTCGTCGGTGAAGCGGCGCGTCTGTTCCCAGGCGAACGAGACTCCGAACAGCGGCGTGCGGCTCGGGTCGCGCGGCGGCCGAAGCCGCTCGACGAGCAGCGCGAAGGGATAGTCCTGGTGTTCGAGGGCACCCTGCACGGTGTCCTTGACGCGGCCGAGCAGGGTCATGAACGTCGGATCGTCGTGCAGGTCGGCCCGCAGGGCGACCGGGTTAGTGAGGTAGCCGACCAGGCCCTCAAGCGCGACCCGGTCACGGCAGGCGAACGGGGAGCCGATCACCAGGTGACCCTGGCCGCTGTAGCGGTGCAGCAACGCGGCGTAGGCCGCCAGCAGTGTCATGTAGGGCGTCGCGCCCACCTTGCGGCCCAGTTGAATGATCCCGGCCGTCACCGCGGGGTCGACGGTGAACCGGCGCACGGTGCCCGGGTAGGTCTGGACGGCGGGCCGCGGCCGGTCGGTGGGCAATTGCAGGACCGGCAGTTCGCCGGCCAACTGGTCACGCCAGTAGGCCCAGAGGTCCTCGCCCTCGGCGCCCGCGAGCATCAGGGCCTGCTGGTCGGCATATTCGACGAAGCTTTCCGCGGGTGGCGGAGGCGGGGTCGCGCCGTGCTCGGCGGCGTACAGCAAGCGCAGCTCGTCGAGAATGATGTCGATGGACCAGAAGTCGACGGCGATGTGGTGCAAACCCAAGAGCAACACATGTTCGTCGGGTGTGCGCTCGAGCAGCGTCAGCCGCAGCACCGGGCCGGTGTACAGGTCGAAAGGACGGTTGGTCTCGCGCCGGATCCACTCGTCGACGTCGGGCTCACCGGGGCCGAGGCGGTGCCGGGCGATGCGCACCGGCCATTGCGGATGCACGAGCTGGACCGGTTGTCCGTCGCGCTCGGCGTACGTGGTCCGTAGCGCCGGATGCCGGTCTACGAGCGCCTGGGCCGCGCGTTCCAGCGCCGCGACGTCGAGCTCACCCCTGATTCGGCCGGCGTACGTCACGTTGTAGGCGGCGCTGGCCGGTGCGAGTTTGTGAATGAACCACATCGATCGCTGGCCGTACGACTGCGGATGCACCGAGGCCGACTCCTCGGCCTTCTGCATCAGCAGCTGAGCGAGCAGTGCCCGCTTTTTCTCCGGAGACAGACCGGCGACGTTGATGGGCTTGTCAGTCATCGCCGGCGTCCTTCGCGGCAAGCTCGGCCCCTCTTTCGGCCAAGACCTTTTGGAGCAGTTCGTCCACGGCGTCGTCGGAAAGCTCCGGCACCTGGGTCAGCAGGTCGATGCCGCCCGACGGCGCGCCGTCGGCTTGCCGGTGGACCGTTGGCTCCGGAGTGGCCAGCCGCGGCACCACCTCGTGCGTCGCGGGTGCGCCGGCCGCTTGCTCCGGCAGATGTTCGCGCAGCCACTCGGCGAGGCTGGCCACGCTGGGACCCTCCAGCAGTCGGGTGACCGGCACCACGAGGCCCAGGTCGCGTTCGACCTGCATGCGCAGCTCCAGCGTGATGAGCGAGTCGACGCCGAGGGTGTTCAGCGGTGTCTGTTTGTCCAGGTTCGCCGGTGCCAGACCGAGTTTGCCGGCGACGAGCTCGGACAGATAGGTCTCCAGCAGCCGTTGGCGCTCCTCCGGCGTCGCGCCCTGCAGTGCGTCGTAGAGTCCGGCTCCCGGCCCGGTTGCGGGCTCGGCCTCCGGCTTGTCGGCCGAGGGCGCGATTCCAAGGTCCGCGAGCAGCGGCGGCTGCAGGTCGGGTTGCCAAACCGCCCAGTCGATGTCGAGAACCACGGCCTGCGTGGCCGACCGCTCCAGCAACGACGACAGCGCCCGGAGGCTGTCGGCCGCGGACATGGCCGCCACGCCGTATTGGGCGAAGTAGTCTTGCAGCTCGGACCGGGTGAAGAAGCCGAGCCCGGCCCATGGCCCCCAGTTCACGCTCAACGCCGGCCGGCCTTCGGTACGTCGGTGCCACGCCAGCGCGTCCAGGAAGGCGTTCGCGGCCGCGTAGTTGGCCGCCCCGGGGGGACCCAGCAGGGACGAGGCCGACGAGAACAGCACGAAGAGGTCCAGGTCGGCGTCTTTGGTCAGCGCGTGCAGGTTCCAGGCGCCCTGAACCTTGGGCGCCATGACCTTGCGCAGCTTCGCCTCGTCGAGGCATAGCAGGATGGCGTCGTCGGCGATCCCGGCCGCATGCACCACCCCACGCAGCGGCGGCATCGATTCGGCGATCGATTCCAGCATGGCCGTGACGTCGTCGGCTTTCGCGACGTCGCCCTTTGCGATGGTCACCTCGGTGCCGGCCGCGCGCAGCGCGTCCAGCGTCTGCTGCGCCTCCTCCGAGGCGCCGCCACGTCCCATCAGGACCAGGTGCCGGGCGCCGTGCTCGGCCATCCACTTGGCCACCACGAGTCCCAGCGCACCGAGGCCGCCGGTGACGAGATAGGTGGCGTCTTGCTTGAAGGACGTGGTCTCGGAGGGTTCCGGCTCGTCGTAGCGGGTCAGTCGTTCGACATAGCGGCGGTCGCCCCGCAGTGCCACGTCGCCATCGCGGTCGTCGGCCCACATCTCGCGGAACAGGGCTTGGACCTCTTGTTGGGCCTCTTCCGCCCCGCCACCGGCGGACAGGTCGACACAGGTGCAACGGAGTTCCGGTTGCTCGTGGTCGATCGTGCGGGCCATCCCCCACACCGGAGCCTGCGCGATCGACACGGGCTCGGCTTCGGGCGCCGAGGTATCGGTCACCTGCGTTCCCCGCGTCACCAGCCACAGCCGTGGCGACGGCGACCAACCGGCCCGCGCTAGTGCCTGCACCAGATGCACGACGCTCACCGGGCCCAAAGTTGTTGCCGAATCCAGGGATTCGAGTGAGGTCTCGGCCGGCGGTGCGGCGAGCAGGTCCCACAGGTGCACCACCCCCCGGCACGGTGGCCGGTCGTCAGTGAAGGCGTCTTCCAGCAGCTGTTTGAAGTGATCGGGATGCGTCGGGTCAAGGCGGTAACTGTCCGGGGTGAGACGCTCGAAGTCGCCGTTCGGTGCCGGCTCGACGAACACGCACCGCTGAGCATGCGATTCGAGGTGCTTCCGCAGGGTGTCCGCGGTGTTCGCGCCGTCGCTCAGGATGAGCCAACTGCCGGCCTCGTCCGGCCGGCTCGACCCGTCCCGGTCCGCCGGACTGGAGGCGGGCTGCCAGCGCAGCCGATACATCCGGTCGCGCAAGCCCGCGGCCTCGGTCGCGCCCGGGGCCTGCGGCAGCGGGCCGGTGCCGTTCGGGGTGATCGCCCCGACGTCCAGCCAGGAATGCACACGCTGCCACGGGTACGTCGGTGCCGTCACGTAGTGGCTGCCCGGGGGGTAGATCGCCTCCCAGGTGACCGGCTGACCGAGGGTGTAGAGGGTGCCGAGCGACGTCAGCGCGGTTGCCCGTCCCCCGTCGTCACGCCGCATCGACGGCAACGCGGCGCAACTGACCCCCAGGTCCTGGGCGTCCTCCCGGATGGAGTTCAGCAGGACCGGGTGCGGGCTGATCTCGACGACCGCGTCATGGCCGCCCTCCAGCAACCGGCGCAGTGCGGGGGAGAAATGCACGGGCGAGCGTAGGTTCTCCGCCCAATAGTCGGGGTCGGCCAGGCGGTCGGTGAGCAGGTCGCCGGTCACCGTCGAGTAGATGGGTATCGCCGGCGCGGTCGGCCGCAGTCCGACGAGCCCGCCGCGCAGAGCGGGAACCAACGGATCCATCTGCGGGCTGTGGGCGGCCACATCGACGTCGACCCATCGGCAGAACCGGTCACGCTGCTGCAGCACCTCCATCAGCTTTGCCAAAACCTTTTGATCCCCGGACAAGACCGTCGATCGGTAGCTGTTGCTGGCGGCGATCGAGACCTTGCTTTCCTGGCCGGCGATGAGCTCCTGCGCTTCGGCGGGGCTGAGTTCCGCGGCCATCATGGTCCCGCGGCCGCGCACGGTTCGGAGCATCAGTGCGCGGAAGCGGATCACCCGTGCGGCGTCTTCGAGGCTCAGCGCACCGGCGACGTGCGCCGCCGCGACCTCACCCATGCTGTGCCCGACCACCGCGGTCGGCTCGACCCCCCAGGAGCGCCATAGGGCGGCCAGCGCGACCTGCATGGCGAAGATCGCGGGCTGGATCAGGCTGATGTCGGTGATTTCCTCGTCCTTGGCCAGCAGCTCGACGATGGAATGTCCCAGGTGGGGCATGAGCGCGCGGTCGCAGGCCGCCAAGGCGTCGCGGAACACGGGCTCCTCGGCCTGCAGTCGCCGCCCCATGCCGTGCCACTGTGAGCCCTGCCCGGGGAAGGCGAAGACCACCCTGGGTCGCTGGCCGGTACGGCACTGTCCGACGGCGAACCCCTGCCGTGACTGCCCGTGCCGGTAGGCGTCGAGCGCCTCCGACATCGCGGCGGGCGAGTCGGCGACGACGGACAACCGATGCTCGTAGTGGCCGCGACGGACGCCGGCCGTATAGCAGAGGTCGGCGAGCGCCACCCCGGACGCCAGCGCCGACTCGTACCGTTCGGCCAGTGCGACCAGGGCCTCGGGGGACCGCGCGGAGATCGGCAGCAACTCGGCTCGATCCGGTGCCGTGCCGCGCTCGGCCGTGGCGGCCCGCGCCTGCGGGGCCTCGGTCAGCACGGCGTGCGCGTTGGTGCCGCCCATGCCGAACGAGCTGATACTTGCGACCGCCCGCCCACCGTTTTTCGGCCACGGGGTCAGCGTTGTCGCCACCCGCACCGGCAGGCTGTCGAAGGGGATCTCCGGGTTGGGTTCGGCGAAGTTCAGGCTCGGCGGAATCTCCTTGTGCTGCAAGGCCAATGCCACCTTGATCAGCCCGGCCACTCCGGCCGCCGCCTCCAGGTGCCCGATGTTGGTCTTGACCGAGCCGACCAGGCACTGGCTGCCCGGCGGACGGCCGTCCGCCAGTACCGTGCCCAGCGCGTTCGCCTCCATCGCGTCGCCCAGGAATGTTCCGGTGCCGTGCGCCTCGACGTACTGGGCGGTGCCCGGAGAAAGGCCGGCGCGGCGGTAGGCCGCGGCCACCACGGCTTCCTGCGCTCGCCGGTTGGGTGCGATCAGCCCGTTGGTCCGGCCGTCCTGGTTGATGGCGGTGCCCCGGATCACGGCATAGATCGGGTCGTTGTCGGCCAGCGCCCGGCTGAGCGGTTTCAGGACGACCATTCCGGCGCCTTCACCCCGTACGTACCCGTCCGCGCCGGCATCGAAGGTCTTGCAGCGGCCGTCGGGCGCCATCACCTTGGCCTTGCTGAAGTTGATCATCAGCGCCGGCGACAGGATGACGTTCACTCCTCCGGCCAGCGCCACCCCGCACTCGCCGTCGCGCAGGCTGCGGCACGCGAGGTGGACCGCGACCAACGACGACGAGCAGGCGGTGTCGATCGCCATGCTCGGCCCGTGGAAGTCGTAGAAGTAGGAGAGCCGGTTGGCGGCGATGCTCAACGCGTTTCCGGTGCCCGTGTAGGCGTCGACGAGCTGCATCTGGTTGCCGCGGAGGTTCGCGTAGTCGGTGGTCGCGATGCCGACGAACACGCCGGTGTCACTGCCGGCAAGCCGCTCCGGCACCTGCCCGGCGTCTTCCAATGCCTCCCAAGCCACCTCGAGGATCAGCCGCTGCTGCGGATCCATCTGCGCCGATTCCCGAGGCGAGATGCCGAAGAATCCGAAGTCGAACTCGTCGACCTCGGGCAGGAAGCCGGCCCGTCGAGTGACCGAGGTGCCCGGCACGGACGGATCGGGGTCGTAGAAGGCATCGGCGTCCCAGCGGTCCGACGGGACCTCGCTGATCGCGTCCACGCCTTCCGACAACTCGCGCCAGAATGCCGCCGGCCCGTCGGCGCCCGGAAAACGGCACCCGATGCCGATGATGGCGATCGGCTCGTCCGCGGCGGGCGGGCTGGTCTCACCGACGGTTTCGGCGGTGCGGTCGACCGCGGTGCCCTTGCCGCCCAGATGGCGGGCGAGCAGCTCGATCGTCGGGTGTTCGTAGGCGATGGTGGGCGAAAGTTCGCATCCGAGCCAGGTTTCCAGAGCGCCGGTCAGCCTGATGGCACGGACCGAATCGAGGCCGTAGTAGGCGAACGGCCGGGATGGGTCGATATCCGTCGCGGGAATGCCGAGTTCACGAGCGAGCTGGGCGATCAACCATTCCTGGATCTCCGCGACGGTGCGCCCGGCGTGTTCCGGCGCGGCGGCCGCGGGGTGGGTGTCGGGCAGCGGTGCGCGCCATTCGGCGACCGGCTCGAACTGGCCGTCGAGGAATTGCTGCCGGCATGCGGACCGCTGGATCTTGCCGCTGGACGTGGTGGGAATCCGCAACGGGTCCACCAGAACAACGGCGTCCGCCTGAATCTCATGGTGTTCGGTGATCGCCGTCCGGATGGTGTCGACGATCTGGTTGAGGTCGGCGTCGCCGAGATGATAGCCGCTCACCTCCTGCACGACCACAACCCGTTCGGGGGCGTCCGGTCCGGCCGCGACCGAAAAGACCGCGCCCCGGCCGCGCATCAGTGCCGGGTGACAGGCCTGCACGGTGAGCTCGATGTCCTCGGGATAGTGGTTGGTGCCGCGAATGATGATGAGATCCTTGACGCGACCCGTCACGAACAACTCACCGGAGCGGAAGAACCCGAGGTCCCCGGTGCGAAGGAACGGGCCCCGGCCGCTGTCCGAAAGATGCGCGCGCAACGCCTCTTCCGTCACTTCGGGCTTCCCCCAGTAACCCTGCGCCACGCTCGGCCCGGCGACCCAGATCTCGCCGACCTCGTCGGCCCCGCAGGGCCGCCGGGTCTCGGGATCGACGATGATGACCTCCTGACCGCCCGGCGGCCGGCCGCAACCGACCAACGTCAACGCGCTCGGGTCTTCCGTCGCGATCTCGACGACCCGGCGTTCACCCAGCGCCGCGCGATCTATGTGCAGAACCACCGGGACCGGGGAGTCCGACCCGCCGGACACCAGCAGCGTCGCCTCCGCCAGCCCATAGACCGGCGCGAACGCCTCGGGCCGAAAACCCGCCGGGGCGAACGCCTCCGCGAAGCCCTGCATGGTCGAGGGACGCACCGGCTCGGCACCGCACATGGCCGTCGACCAGTTGGACAGGTCGAGGGCGGCACGCTCCTCAGGGGTACTGAGTTCGATGCACAGGTCATAGGCGAAGTTGGGGGCGGCGGTGATCTTGGCGCGGTGCCGGGATATCGCTTCCAACCACCGCATCGGGCGCTTGATGAACGCGTTCGGCGGCATGAGGACGGAGGTACCGCCGACATAAATGGTCTCGAGGACGCCGCCGATGAGGCCCATGTCGTGGTAGGGCGGCAGCCAGAACACACCGGTTGCCTCCCGGTCGAATCCCGACTTCCACGACTGGCGGATGGTCTCCAGATTGTGGGCGAGGTTGCCATGCGACAGCACAACGCCTTTCGGTGCGGCCGTGGAGCCCGAGGTGTACTGGATCATCGCGATTGTGCTGGAGTCGATCCCGGGTGGAACCCACTGCGCCTCGTCGCCCCCCGTGTCGGTGACGAACCACTGCAGCGGACGTCCCTTGACCAGACCGTCCACCGTCGCCTTGATTCGCGCTTGCATCTCTGAGTTCGACAGAGCGAAGCGCGGTTTGGCATCCGCGACGATCGAGGCGACGCGCGGAACCAGGTGCTCGCGCGCCGGCGGATGCACCGGTACGGCGATCGCCCCCGCGTAGAGGCACCCGAACAGGCCGGCGATGAAATCCAGACCCGGGGGGCACAGGACCAGGACGCGCTCGCCCGCGGCGCCGTGGCGCTGCAGGTTGGCTGCGATCCGCTTTGCCCTGGCATCCAGCTCGGCATAGGTCAGCTGGCTGACTTCGGTCTCCTCGCCATCGCGAGAGTAGGTGAACGCGACCCTGTCCCGATAGCTTTCGGCCCGGTACCGCAACTGTCCGACCAGCGTCGGCGCCATGAGTGACGACGCGTCATGCCCTGTTTCCGAGGCTGATTCGGCGTGGTCGTCTGCGTGCTCGGCGTGCTGCCTGTCGGCGGTGCTCATCTCGTTCCCTCTGTCGGTCCCGGGGCTGCTACTTCTTCGCCGAACCGTGACATCTGCGTCGCTCCATCAAGGAGTGAGTGGTTGTGGTTGGTATTTCCTTGGCCCGGAGCCATTTTCGATCGGGCAAGGGTGCCCTCGGTGTAGGTCTCGAGTAGTACGCGGAATTGCTCCACCGTGTAGCCGGTGACGACCGCGTCGGTGCGTGCGCGTACCGTCGCCGAGCGGGCCATCCGGAACAACGGCCCGAGCTCGCCGACGTACTCGCCGGGCGAGGCGACCTTGACCAGTTCCCCGGTCCCGTCACCCGATTCGCGCATGACTTCCAGTTCGCCGTCGGTGACGACGTAGATCAGGTCCCCCATGCTGCCCTGCTCGAACAGCACCGAACCGCTTGCCAGATGCAGCGTTTCGGGCTCGGAGTCGGTCAGTTGCACATCCGGCATCAGCCTGACCACGCGGTCGGCGAACGGCAGGATCCGGGTGTCATGGGTGGCGACCACGACAATGCGCTCGCCGCTCGCCAACTCCCTCAGCAGCCGCAGGACCCCTTCCGCGCGGGCATAGTCCAGGTGGGCCGTGGGTTCGTCGGCCAGGATCAGCGGTGGGTCCAGCGCGATCGCGCGGGCCACCGCCACCCGTTCGCGCTCGCCGCCGCTGAGGTCACCGGGCCGGTGCGTCATGCGGTCCTGCAGCCCGGCGCGGGCCAGCAATTCCTTGGCGCGCTCGCGCGCCGCCCGCCGCGACCAGCCCGCCGCCCAGAGTGGCACCGCGACGTTCTCCACCGCGGAAAGGCTTGCCACCAGGTTGAACGACTGAAAGACGATGCCCACGGTGCGGCGCCGGTACGTGGTCAGCCTGCGGCGGTCCAGCGTCGTGACGTCGGTGTCACCGACCTGGACGCGTCCGCTGGTCGGGCTGAGGATGCCGCCGATGCACGACAGCAGCGTGGTCTTCCCACATCCGCTGGGGCCCAACAGAATCACCAGCGATCCCGACGCAACCTCCAGATTCAGACCGTCGATGACGCGGTTCGGCTCCCCGCCGTTCGAGTATTCGACGACGAGATCCTTGATGCGCAAATCACCCATGACTATCCGGCCCCAAACGCCATTACCGGGTCGATCGCGACCGCGCGCCGCAATCCCACCAAACTCGCCAACAGGCCGACCCCCACCGCGGTCCCCACCAGCGACAGGAAGGCCGAGGGGGTCACCACCACGAGCATCGGAAACAGCGGGCCGAGGAGCACGGCCAGCAGCCCGCCCAGCATCGCCGCAACCAACGCGACGAGCACCGCCTGCAGCATGAGCCCGGCGAGCACCGACTGGGTGGTGACACCGAGGGCTTTGAACACCGCGAAGTCTCGGGTGCGCTCCAATGCGGACAGGTAGATCAGCGATCCCACGATCGACGCGGCCACCGCCCACAGCAGGATCACCAGGTACGACATCGCCAGCCGAGCCATATGCAGCGGGCGAATCATGTCATCGACCGCGGCGGCGCGGTCCACGACGCGATAGCCGGCGGGCACTTGCGCGGGTACGCCGCGCAAGCCGATAGCCGAAATCACGTGCTGCGCGGAAAACATCAACCGCTGCGCCGTCGCGACGGTCACAAACGCATTGGGTTGACCTGCGAGCGTGGTGGACTTGTTGACCAGCCCGACGATCCGCAGCACCTGCGATCCCACCTCGACCTTGTCCCCGATGGATCGCTTCAGTGTGGTCGACATGGCGACCTCGTCAGGATTCGACGGTGCCCGCCCCGCCACGATCGGCGGCATCCCCTGTTCGGGCAGGCCGTAGACGTTCAGGTTTTCCGGTAGGCGCCGGTCTTGCAGGATCGTGTTGCCGTAGACCACCGGGATCGCCGATTCGACGCCGGGAAGCTGGGCGACGTCCTCGAGTTCGGCCTGCGGGAACCTCGATGAACCAATGAAAGGTCCGACCGCGCCCGCCTTGATGAGGTAGTGGTCGATGCCTATCGAGTCGGCCAGGCGCTGGGCCTCGACCCGGGTCCCGATCATCAGCCCCGTGATGATGAGGGTCATCGCGAACACCATTCCGGTGCCGACGGCCGCGATGATGAAGCGTCGCTGCCGCCATTGCATGTCCCGTATGGCGGTGATCAACATCGGCGCGCGCAACCGCTCTTGCAAGCCACCAATAGCCCACACGGCTTGACCTCCCTTTTCTTTCCCACCAAGCGTCGCCCGGGACGAGGCAAGTCGCGTAGAGCCGAAGGGCCTTGATCGGACGGACCTACGCCCCGCTTTTATGGCGGCCCGGATTCGATGTAGTTGAGCGATACCCGCAGTTCAGGGGCGCTCAAGCGGCAAATTCGCGGGCGCGCGATCGGGCGGGGAAATGTGACTGAGAACCCAATGACCGAATACGGTCCTTGCAATTAGGCGCGCGCCCAATAACAGCCGAGACGCAAAGATATTCTGCGGCCTCACTGACCGTCGGGAACCAGCCACTTCTCGAATGCGATCGGGACGAACGGCCCCCAGGACGGCAGCGGGTCGGCGGGCACCCGGGTGTACCCGGTCGCCTCGTACAGCGCCTCGGCCTCGGGTTGGCGGTTGCCGGTGATCAGGTAGAGCCGCCGGTACCCGCGCGCGGCGGTCTCCGCCTCCAGCGCCGCCAACAACACTCGCGCGTACCCGCGGCGCCGATGAGCGCGGTCGGTCCAGATCCGCTTCAGCTCGGCGGTTTCGGCGTCATAACGCCGGAATGCCCCGCCGGTGACGGGCACGCCGTCGAGCACCCCGATCAGCAATCCGCCGTCCGGCGAGGCCAGCTCGGCCTTCGGCACCGGCAACCAGGACAGGTGCGTGCTGGGCGTGCCGCCGTAACGCTGCGCGTACTCGTCGGCCAGCTCGGCCAGCAGGGGCCGCGCCAGCGGTTCGTCGTGGGTCGCCGACACGAACCGCAACTGGTGACGACCGGCCGGCGGGCTTGATTCGTGCACCACGTGATCATCCAACGCCTCTGACCGCGACACATTCCACTCGGGCATCCTCCCGCCGGCGGAGCCGCGCCAGCGGCGCGGGCGCCCACCAGTTCAGACCGCCGAACACGTGCATGAAGGCCGGGACGAGCAGCATGCGCACCAAGGTTGCGTCGACCAAGACGGCAAGAGTCAGACCGACGCCGAACATCCGCATGAAGGAAACCTCCGCGGAGGTGAGGGCTGCGAACGAGATCGACATCAACAGGGCTGCCGCCGTGATGATCCGGCCCGTTCGCGCGACGCCCAGCGCGATGCTCTCGTCGTTGTCGACACGCGTGCGGTCCGAGGCCATCCAGTACTCGCGGATGCGGGACAGCAGGAAAACCTCGTAGTCCATGGACAATCCAAATGCGATGCAGAACATCAACACCGGGATGTTGGCCACCAGCGTGCCGGTCGGGGTGGTGCCCAACGCACCCAGATGCCCGTCCTGGAAGATCCACACCAACGCGCCGAATCCGGCCGTCAACGACAGCATGTTGAGCAGCACGGCTTTGACGGGTAGCACCACGCTGCCCGTGAGCAGGAAGAGCAACACCAGCATGACGCAAGCGACGAAACCGAACAGCAAGGGCAATCGCGACGTAATCGCGTTGACCGAGTCGCGATTCATCTGTGCCATCCCGGCCAGCTCGACGTGACGGGCGCCGGCCAACGGGATCGCATGCAAGCGATCCAACTGCGCGCCGGACGCCGGCGAATACAACGGCGCGCTGCTGGCCACCGTCAAATAGGCACTGCCGTCTGCCATTCCGGCGGGTGCCGACGGCGGCCCGTTGCGCTCACCGGCGATGAAGGTTCCGGTGGGTGCCGACACCGCCGAGACGTCGGGTACAAGCGACAGCCGTGCGGCGTACTCGTCAAGCTCTCGCGTCGTCAGGCCGTCCGTGCGGGGGATGACGACCCTGATCTCGGAATCGGCACCGAAGTCGTGCCGGATCCGGTCGCTGACGGCGCGCGCCGACGATGACGCCGGGAGCACCCGATCGTCGGGATAGCCCCATTTGATGCCGAGGAACGGCGCGCCCAAGGCGAGCAGAAGGGCGATGATCGCCAAGCCGATCGGGACCGCGTGACGCATGGCCAGCTTGGCCGTCCGGTACCAAAAGGTGTGCTCGATGGTCGCCGGCGGTGCTTGGGGGCGCCGAAAGAGTTTGCGGCCCAGGTGCCAAACATTGAGTGCGTCAAGCCGGTCGCCGAGTAACACGATCACCGCGGGCGCGATCACCATCGCGGCAAGGGCCGCGAACGCCACCACCGCGACGCCGGCGTAGGCGAACGACCTCAGGAAATACATCGGGAATATCACCAATGCGGCCAGTGCGAGGGCCACCGTCAGGGCGGAGAACAGCACGGTGCGTCCTGCCGTGGCCATGGTGCGCGGGAGGGCTTCGGCGGGGGGCAGCCCGCCGGCCAGTTCGTCGCGATAACGGCTGATGATCAGCAGCGTGTAGTCGATGCCCAACGCCAGAGCCAATGCCACCGCCACGTTCACCGCGAAGATGGAAACGTCGGCGACCAAAGCGACCGCGCGCAACACCGCGAGGGAACCCAGGATTGCGAAGCCGCCGACGAGAATCGGCAGGGCCGCGGCCAGCAGGCCGCCGAATACCCATACCAGCGCGGCGAAACTCAACGGGATCGCAACGGATTCCATTCGCAACAGGTCATTTTGGGTCTGCCGGTTGAGCTCTTCATAGATGATCGCCATGCCTCCGGCCTGCACGATCACGCCGTCGCGATCGCGCACCAGCCGCTCCGCGAGCTCCCGGGCATGCTTGGGCGCGCTGCTTTCCCCGCCGGTGAGGGCGGCCACGATCAGCGCGGACTTGCCGTCGCCGCTGACCAACCCCGGCTGGGGCGCATTCCACGGCGACGCCACCTGCGCGACGAACGGCGACTGGGCCAGCTGCCGGACGATGTCCACGCCCACCGTCCGAGCGGGTCCTTGGGTGACGCCGCTCTGCGAGTGCACCAGCAGCGTCATCTCCATGTCGCCTTGATGGAACTTCTCGGCCAGAACCGCTGTGGCGCGCGCGGATTCGGCCGTCTGGTCCAGAAATCCACCGCCGGGCAGAGTCGCAGCGGCCGGGATACCGAAGACGGCGGCGAGGACCGCCAGGAACATCGCGCTTGCGATCACTCGTCGCGGAGCGGTGATGGCGATCAGGGCCAGTCGCGATAGCATGCGCGTCCTCCGGGATGATTAGCTGTCGATCCCCCCGATCGTTCTGGGTCAACTCCTCTGGCCCCCGGTGTGGTTCGCTATTCGCGGCGCTGCACGCACGCGACCGCCATCTCGGCCAAAGCGCTGCAAACGGCTTCGTTGATCTCCATGCCGTAAACGTCATCGAGTGCGGATGCAACCCGCCGGCTGATCATCTGTTCGATCATTTCCACGGCCCCCGTTGCGGCGATCAATCGCTTCCAACGCCGCAGCGCGGCGTCATCGAGTTCGTCGAGGTTCATGAGCTCGACGAGAAGGCGGCGGGTAGGTGCGTCGGCCAGCTGGTAAGCGGCCACGATGAGGCTGGTCGCTTTGCGCTCGAGCAGGTCTCCCCCGCTTGGCTTCCCAGTCGCCGCCGGCGAGCCGAAGACGCCCAATACGTCGTCGCGGAGTTGAAACGCCTCGCCGACGGCGCCGCCGTAGCGGCCAAGCCGGGCCAGCGTTCGGTCGCCGCAGCCGGCCATGGCCGCGCCCAATTCCAGCGGACGGCGCACCGTGTAGTTGCCCGATTTGCGCCGCGCCACGTCCAGCACCGCATCGAGCGTCGGGAAGCTGCGGAGATCGGCCGCGAGATCGGCGAATTGACCTATCGCCAATTCGGTCCGCATGGCGTCGTAGCGTGGCCACACCCGCTGCAGGCGGCGGGCTTGGATACCGCTTTCGCGCAGCATCTGCTCCGCCCAAATGAGGCAGATATCGCCCAGTAGAACGGCCGCCGACTCGCCGAATTTCTCCGCGCACGAGGCTGGTTCGCGTTCGCGGTGCCACTGGGCCAGTTGCACGTGCGCCGCCGGACGGCCCCGTCGTCGCGCCGAACGGTCCATGACGTCGTCCTGGATCAGCGCGAAGGCGTGCAGTAACTCCAGACTCGCCGCGGCCGTCAGCGCGGCTCCGCTCGGCGGGGCGCCGCACAGCCACCCGAGATACATGAAGGTCGACCGTAGACATTTTCCGTTCGACAGGAACTGCGCCAGTATGTCGCCGACCGCGTCGAGGCCCGCGCCGGCGAGGTCGGTGGCGCGGCGGGCCGAGACAAACTCCGCGACGGTGCCCAGCACTGCGGTCCGCAACCCCGCGCGCCACTCTTCGCCTCCCGGAGCGCCGCTCGCGGGCACCAGCGCGGGGGCGTGCGGTTCGGCGCGGACCGTCGGTTGCGAAAGCACGCCAGGAAGACGGTTCGAAACACGCAAGCTCAACGTTTCATGCCCCTCTCATCGCAGCTCATAAAGCGGGTACGACGTTAGGGCGCATCGGGTTCAAGGATTCGACCCACCAATTTAAGTTAATTAAACGTTAACTGACTTAAAGAGCAGGCGACCTGTGGTTATGCCCGCGTGGCGGTGAGGTATTCGGGTACGAACTCCGTGTCCCCGGGTCGGTGGCGCCGCCTTACCGGCCGTCCCACCACCCCCAGCAGCTCGGTGACGTTGCGCTGCACCGTCTCCCAACCGTGGGCGGTCAAATACTCCGGGACGTAATGGTATTGCCCCGGATGGGTCAGGCTGGCCAGGTCGACGTTCACCCCGTTCTGGCGCAAGCCATCGACGAACGTCCTTTCCGCCTCCAGCTGTAACGGTGTCCAGATGGGCATGTGGTCGGCGGCGAACCGGCTGCCGGCGGCGCTCATCGCGGTGACGCCCTGCAGCACGCGGTCCTGCACGGCGGGAGTCAGATACCCGATCAGCAGCTGCTCGGCGATCCACACCGCGGGTGCGGTGGCGTCAAAGCCGACCCGCCGCAGCGCGGCCGGCCAATCCTGGTGCAGAGCGACGCCCACGGCGCGCCGGCTCGCCGTCAGTTCGGCGCCCAATCCGCGCAGCGCTTCGGATTTGAAGTCGAGCACCTCGGGCCGGTCGATCTCGTAAACGGTTGTCCCCGGCGGCCACCACAGCCGGTATGGGCGGGTGTCGAGACCCGATGCCAGGATCACCACCTGGCGAAGGCCAGCCCTCCCCGCGTCGGCGACGAACTCGTCGACGAACCGGGTGTGCGCCGCACAGACGTCCAGGAATCTCGAACCGTCGGCGTCGTCCGCGCCGAACAGGTCGTCGTCGATCACCCGCACGAAGTGGTCGACGCCGGCGGCCCGCACCAACGGTTCGGCAAACGGATCGTCCAGCGTCCCCTTGTTGGTGGCGACGGCCCGCGCGGCGGCACCGAATGCCGCGGTCACCGCCACGCCCGCTGTCGCTGCCATGGCCTTTACCCGCCGGACCGGCGCCGCAGCGTCAGCCCGACGACCGCCCGCCAGCCGAGCAACAACAACGCGGTGACCGACGCCGCCACCACCACGAAACTCACCGCAACGCCGGCGGAACTGGCCTTGCGCAACACCATGCCGACGACGACGGTGCACAGCCAGACGACCACCCCGGTCGGCACCACCTCGGTCGGGCGCCGCCAGGCGCGGGATGCCAGCCAGCCCACGACGGTTCCGGTGAGAAACGGCCAGGCGGTCGTCGCGACGCCGGCGAGGTTGAGTCCTTCGTCGTGGCTGCGACGCCCGGCGGCGCAGAACGCCAGCACACCGATGACATCCATGGCCAGCCACAGGAGCCGTCGCATGCAGCGAGAGTACCGGGCAGGCCGCCGCCCCTTGACCCTGCCGCCGCGCTGAACCTAGATTCGTCGCAAATGAATGCACATTCACAGCGGCGCCTGGCCGTGGTGACGGGCGCCGGTTCGGGCATCGGCAAGGCGATCGCGCTGGCGTTCGCCGCGCAGGGCGACCGGGTGATCGCCGCCGACCTCGACGAGGCCGCCGGCGCGGCCACCGCGAAGCAAGACCCCGGGCTGATCACGGCGCTGCCGGTGGACGTCGCCGACCCGGCCCAGGTGGACGCGCTGCGGGACGCGACACACGGCGAAGCCGGCGTGCCCGATATCGTCATCAACGCCGCGGGATGGGATCGCACCGATCAATTCCTCAACGCCACACCGGAATTCGCGGCCAAGGTGGTGGCGATCAACTACCTGGGACCGGTGCACGTGTGCGCCGCGTTCCTGCCGGGAATGATCGAGACGCACGCCCGCGGGCGCGTCGTCAACGTGGCCAGCGACGCGGGCCGGGTCGGCAGCGCCGGGGAATCCATCTACGCCGGCGCCAAGGGCGGGGTGATCGCGCTGACCAAGTCGCTGGCCCGGGAGATGGCCCGCCATCAGATCACGGTCAACTGCGTGTGCCCGGGCCCTACCGACACACCCCTATTCCACGCTCAGCCCGAGAAGCTGAAAGAAGCGCTGGTCAAGGCCATCCCGTTTCGCCGCCTGGCGCGACCCGAGGAGGTCGCCGCGGCCGCGCTGTTCTTCGCGTCGCCCGCCGCGTCGTTCATCACCGGACAGGTGATCAGCGTCAGCGGCGGCCTGACGATGGCCGGTTAGTGGCAGGGTGGGTTCATGACTAACAAGAAGCCGCCGGCCTTCGACCGAGACGATCCGCTGGGCCTGGACGCCTCACTGTCCGACGACGAGCTCGCGGTGCGCGCCACCGTCAGAGAGTTCTGCGCCGAGCATGTCCTTCCCTACGTCGCGGAGTGGTTCGAGATCGGCGACCTGCCGGTGCGCGAACTCGCCAAAGGATTCGGGCAGCTCGGCCTGCTGGGGATGCACCTGGAGGGGTACGGGTGCGGCGGCGCCTCCGCCGTGCACTACGGCCTGGCGTGCGTGGAGCTGGAGGCCGCCGACTCCGGCCTGCGGTCGATGGTCTCGGTGCAGGGATCGCTGGCAATGTTCGCGATCTGGAACTTCGGGTCCGAGGAGCAAAAGCACGAGTGGCTGCCCGGTATGGCGACCGGCGAACTGCTGGGGTGTTTCGGGCTGACCGAACCCGACGTGGGATCCGATCCGGCCGCGATGAAAACCCGTGCGCGACGCGACGGTTCGGATTGGGTGCTCAATGGCCGAAAGCTGTGGATCACCAACGGCTCGGTCGCCGACGTCGCTGTGGTGTGGGCGGTCACCGACGAGGGAATCCGTGGCTTCCTAGTGCCCACCAGGACAGCGGGATTCACCGCCAACACCATCCACCACAAGCTGTCGCTGCGGGCATCGATCACCAGCGAGCTGGTGCTCGACGACGTGCGGGTGCCGGCCGAGGCGATGCTGCCCGAGGCGAAAGGCCTGCGGGGGCCGCTGTCCTGCTTGTCCGAGGCGCGCTACGGAATCATCTGGGGTGCCATGGGCGCGGCGCGGTCGGCCTGGCAGGCCGCGCTGGACTACGCCACGCAGCGCACCCAATTCGGGCGGCCGATCGCCGGATTCCAGTTGACCCAGGCAAAGCTCGTCGACATGGCGGTCGAGTTGCACAAGGGTCAGCTGTTGTCGCTGCAATTGGGCCGACTCAAGGACAGCGTCGGGCTGCGTCCCGAGCAGGTCAGCTTCGGCAAGCTGAACAACACCCGGGAGGCCATCAAGATCTGCCGGACCGCTCGAACGATTCTGGGCGGCAACGGCATATCGCTCGAGTACCCGGTCATCCGGCACATGGTCAACCTGGAGTCGGTGCTTACCTACGAAGGCACCCCCGAGATGCATCAGCTTGTCCTGGGCCAGGCGTTCACCGGTAGCGACGCCTTCCGGTAACAAGGGAAGACATGGCCGCACGTCTGGAGTACACCGAAGAACACCGGCAGTTCCGGGCGCTCGTCGGTGAGTTCGTGCAGCGGGTGGTGGTCCCGGCGCACGAGCGGGCCGAAACGCGGGGACAGTGGGACCGCTCGCTGTTCATTGAAGCGGGAAAGCTTGGACTGCTTGGCTTTTCGGTGCCAGAGCAGCTCGGCGGCCCGGGGGTCGACGACTTTCGCTACAACGCGATCGTCATCGACGAACTGCAGCGGGCCGGCGCGGCGGCAGAGGCCATCGCGTTCACCCTGCAGAACGACGTGGTGCTGCCCTATCTCACCGACCTGACCACGCCCGAGCAACAACGGCGCTGGCTGCCCGGCGTGGTCACCGGCGAGACGGTGCTCGGCATCGCGATGACCGAGCCCGGCACCGGCAGCGACCTGGCCGGGATCCGCACCGCGGCGGTCCGGGATGGCGACCACTACGTCGTCAACGGCGCCAAGACGTTCATCTCCAACGGCCAGTGCGGAGACCTGTTCGTCGTCGCGGTGCGGACGTCCCCCGATCGGCACAACGGCCTGTCGCTGCTGGTGGTCGACGCGGACACCCCGGGTTTCTCCCGCGGCCGCAACCTGGACAAGATCGGCCTGCACGCCCAGGACACCAGCGAGCTGACGTTCACCGATATGCGGGTGCCGGTGGCCAACCTGCTCGGCGAGGAGGGCGCCGGCTTCTATCAGCTGATGCAGAACCTGCCGCAGGAGCGGCTCGCGCTGGGGGTGGGGGCGGTGGCCGCCGCGGAAAGCATCCTGGCCGAGACGCTGGAGTACGTGCGCGGGCGCAAGGCGTTCGGCACGCCGATCGCCGGCTTCCAGCACAGCCAATTCGTGCTCGCCGAGGTGGCGACCGAAATCGACGTCGCCCGAACCTATCTCGACGACTGCCTGGCCCAGCACCTGACCGGCGAGCTGACGGCCGCGCGGGCCGCCCGGCTGAAATGGTGGACCACCGACCTGCAGGTGCGCACGGCCGACCGCTGCCTGCAGCTGCACGGCGGTTACGGCTACATGCGCGAGTACGCCGTGGCGCGCGCGTTCGTCGACGCCCGCATCCAGACCATCTACGGCGGCACCAACGAGATCATGAAGACGATCGTCGCCAAGGATCTCGGCATCTGATGGCGGTCGACTACGGCGCCCTGCCCGTCGAGGAGGCCGTCCGCGCGGCCCGGGCCAGCGCGCGGCGCCGCCAGCTGCTCGACGCCGCGGTCAAGGTCATGGGAACACGCGGCTTCCACCGGATGTCCATGCAGGATCTGGCCGCCGAGGCCAAGGTCAGCGTCGGCCTCATCTACACATATTTCGGCGGCAAGGAGGACCTGCTGCTGGCCACGATCGTGCGGATCCTCGACGGGTTCCGCGACCAGCTGGCGCCCGTGATGGCCGCCGCCGGCGACGACGTCGTGGACCAACTGGCCGCGGGGATCGGCCGCTACATCCAGATCGTGGACGACAACCTCGACGGCGTGGTGCTGACGTATCGGGAGAGCCGGACGCTGGCGCCGGCCGACCGGGCCAGGATCAAGGAACTCGAAATCGCGACCGCCGCACCGCTGCGCGCGGTCATCGAAACCGGTATCGCCGCGGGCGTCTTCCGCGATGTCGACGTCGACCTCACGGTGTTCGACATCATGCTGCTCGCCCACGGCTGGGCGCTCAAGCACTGGCATTTCGGCCATGCCTACACCCGCGACGAGTACATCCGGCTGCAGACCCGCCACCTGCTCCGCGCATTGGTGCGCGACGACCGTCGCGCCGATTACGCACACGTGCTGGAATGAAGCCATGAGACTCACCGCGCTCCGGAACATGGCCGCCGCGTTCGCGCTGGGCGCCGTCGTCGTGGCGCCGACGGCCGGCGCCGACCCCACGGTCGCGCTGCCCCCGATGACGTCGAGCGGCGCCGCCCCGATCATCGGTGGCGGCGGCAACGCCGGGATCGCGCAGCAGCTGTTCAGCTTCGGCACTCCCAACGTGCAGGAGGTCGACGGCTCGGACGCGGTGCAATTCATCACGGCCGCCGCCGGGAGCGCCAATCCTCAACTGGCCGCTCCCTTCTCGCTGATGCGCCGCGCGCTGGCATGCCAGGCGAACAACGCCGGGTTCGGGGCGCGCGCCTTCCGGCGCAGCGATGGGCAATGGGGAGGGGCGATGGTGGTCGCGGCCAAGAGCGCGACGCCCAACGTGGATGGCTGCGCCAAGACGAATTGGCGCAGGGCCACGGCCGGCACGCAGAGCTCGCTCTGCAACAGCGGCTGGAGCACCCCCAACACCTACGAGAGCCGCCGCGGCGAGACGTATTACATCCTGCTCGCCGGCACCGCCGACGACTTCTGCACCGCGGTCAACGGGAAATTCAAGGACAACTCCAACGGATGGCCGTTCTAGCCGGCTGGGCGAATAGGTTGTACGAGTGGCGGTTTCGGCCGCAGGCCCGGCCGACCCCGGCCGGACTAAGGCTAGGGTTGCCATTCTCGGATATCTCCGCGGCCATTAATCCCGTCATAAGTTTCCGCCGAATGAATTCAATACATTTCACCCGAATGGCGAGTTCCCGCCGAAAAGGTCGGCGCGCCGGGTTTTCGAAATCGACTGTCGCAACGGCGAAGACGCCGTAGACTTCCGCCATCGGGTGATCGGGCAATCGGGCAAACAAGAAATTGTCCATCCATGAACGGGGTTGGTGTTATGTCACGATTGACCGGCAAAATCATTCTCGCAGCGATGCTCGGGTTCACCGTCTGCGCGGCTTCGGCTTGCACGACGCCGATAACCATCGATTGCGGTCCGGGCCTGACCTGCCAGTAACCGCAGGCCCTATCCGCGACCTCGGCAAGGGATCGTCCACCCCGGCGGCGGGCGGTCCCTTGCCGTAGCGGGTGAGTTCATCCGGATTGTGCTGTGCCACAGCCGGATCTGCGGGCTCCCGTCCCGATCTGTGCCTTGCCGTGACGTCCGAGGGGTCCTAGTCGTACGGTGGACATGCGCTGGCAGCAGCGTGCGACCAGAACGACGAGGCCAATAAGGGGTGAGCATGTCGCGTCATCACGTCGTCATCATCGGAAGCGGATTCGGCGGTTTGAACGCGGCCAAGGCCCTCAAACGGGCTGACGTTGACGTCACGTTGATCTCGAGGACGACCACTCACCTGTTCCAGCCGCTGCTCTACCAGGTGGCCACCGGCATCCTGTCCGAAGGCGACATCGCCCCGACCACCCGGCTCATCCTGCGCCGCCAGAAGAACGTCCGGGTGCTGTGGGGCGAGGTCAGCGGCATCGACCTGACGGCCAAGACCGTGACGTCGCACCTGATGGGCATGGAGACGGTGACGCCCTTCGACAGCCTCATCGTGGCCGCCGGCGCGCAGCAGTCCTATTTCGGCCACGACGAGTACGCCGCGTTCGCGCCCGGCATGAAGAGCGTCGACGACGCCCTCGAGCTGCGGGCCCGCATCCTCGGCGCGTTCGAGGCCGCCGAAGTCGCCACCGATCCGGACGAGCGGCAACGCCGCCTGACGTTCGTGGTGGTCGGCGCCGGGCCGACCGGAGTGGAGCTGGCCGGCGAGATCGTCCAGCTCGCCGAGCGCACCCTGGCCGGGGCTTTCCGGACGATCACGCCCAGCGAATGCCGGGTCATCCTGCTCGACGCGGCGCCCGCGGTGTTGCCGCCGATGGGTGAGAACCTGGGCCTCAAGGCGCAACGCCGGCTGCAGAAGATGGACGTCGAGATCCAGCTCAACGCGATGGTGACCGCGGTGGACTACATGGGCATCACCGTCAAAGACGCCGACGGCAGCGAGCGCCGCATCGAATGCGCGTGCAAGGTGTGGGCTGCGGGCGTGCAGGCCAGCGCGCTGGGCAAAATGGTCGCCGAGCAGTCCGACGGAACCGAGACCGACCGCGCCGGACGGGTCATCGTCGAGCCCGACCTCACCGTCAAGGGGCATCCGTACGTGTTCGTCGTCGGCGACCTGATGTCCGTCCCCGGCGTACCGGGCATGGCCCAGGGCGCGATCCAGGGCGCGCACTACGTCACCAATCTGATCAAGCAGGCGGTGAAGGGCCACGACGATCCGGCCAACCGCAAGCCCTTCAAGTACTTCGACAAGGGCAGCATGGCCCTGATCTCGCGGTACAGCGCCGTCGCGAAGGTGGGCAAGCTGGAGTTCGGCGGCTTCATCGCCTGGTTGGCGTGGCTACTGCTGCACCTCTACTACCTGATCGGCCACCGCAACCGCATCGCCGCCATGTTCGCCTGGGGGATCTCCTTCCTGGGCCGCACCCGTGGCCAGATGGCCATCACCAGCCAGATGATGTACGCCCGGCCGGTGGTGGACTGGGTGGAGCGGCAGGCGCAAGAGGGGACACTGGCGGCGGCCGAACGCATCGACGCCGCCGAGAAACAAGCCGGTTAGCTCTTCAACTAGCTCAAAGCCTGGTCGATGTCGGCGATCAGGTCGTCGGTGCCCTCCAGCCCGACCGAGATCCGGACCACGCCGTCGCCCAGGCCGATCGCGGCACGGCCCTCCGGGCCCATCGCCCGGTGGGTGGTGGTGGCGGGGTGTGTGACAAGGGATTTGGCGTCGCCCAGGTTGTTGGAGATGTCGATCAAGCGCAGCTTGTCCAGCACCTCGAAGGCCCGTTGCTTGGCGGCGCTTTCGGGGCAGTCGAGCGCGAAGGTGATCACCGTGCCGCCGCCCGACATCTGGCGCTTGGCCAGGTCGTACTGCGGGTGCGACGGCAGATACGGGTAGCGAACCCAGCTCACCGCCGGATGGGTCTCCAGAAACTCCGCGATCCGATGCGCCGACGAGTTGCAGTGCTCGACCCGGATCGCCAGCGTCTCAAGGCCTTTCACCAACACCCAGGCATTGAACGCGCTCAGCGCCGGTCCGGTGTGTCGCATCAGCTTCTGCACCGGGCCGTCGATGTACTCCTTGTCGCCGAGGATGGCGCCGCCCAGCACCCGGCCCTGACCGTCGATGTGCTTGGTGCCCGAGTACACCACCACGTCAACCCCGAGGGGAATGCCCTGCTGCAGCAGCGGCGTGGCAAAGACATTGTCCAACACCACTTTTGCCCCCGCGGCATGGGCGAGCTCGACCACCGCGGCGATGTCCACCAGCGACTGCATCGGGTTCGACGGCGTCTCGAAGAACACCGCCGCGGTGGGGACGGACAGCGCCTCCTCCCACTGCGCGAGGTCGTCGCCGTCCACGAAGACGGTCTCGACGCCCCAGCGCGGCAGGATCTCGTTGCACACCACGAAACACGACCCGAACAGGCTGCGCGCTGCGACCAGCCGGTCCCCGGCGCCCAGCAGCGCGCCCAGCGAGGTGAACACCGCCGCCATTCCGCTCGCGGTGGCGAACGCCGCGGGGGCGCCCTCGATCAGGCGCAACCGCTCCTCGAACATCGTCACGGTTGGGTTCCCGTACCGCGAGTACACGAAGTGGTCCACCTCGCCGGTGAACGACTTCTCCGCGACGGCCGCCGATTCATAGACGTAGCCGGATGTCAGGAACATCGCCTCGGCCGTCTCGTCGAACCCGGAGCGCAACAGCCCGCCCCGCACGCCGATGGTGGCCTGGCTGACGCCGTCGGGCAGCGCCTTGGGGGCCCGGACGGAATCCCCCGCGGGGTGGGTCATAGCTGCTTCCAGGGCAATCCGATGGCGCGCCAGCCCGATTCGCCGCGCAGCCCCTGGGCGTTCGGGTGGCCCTCGAAGCCGTCCAGCACGTTGTAGGCCGGCGTGATGCCGGTCCGGGTGGCGACCTCGGCGGCGCCGATGGAGCGGTTGCCCGAGCGACACAGGAAGACGACCGGGCGTTCGGCGTCGGTTTCCGGCACCCGGTCGCGCAGTTCGTCGGCGAAGTTGGCGTTGTACCTGCCATCAGAGGTGTTCCACTCGATGAACACCACCTCGCGGCCCAGGCTGGACAGGTCGGGCACCCCGACGAACCGCCATTCGTCGTCGGTGCGCACGTCGACCAGCACAGCGTTGGGGTTCTCGCTGAGCAGTTCCCATGCCTGCTGGGGGGTGATGTCTCCGGCGTAGCCCGCGCGCTCTGTGCTCATGACCTCGAATCGTAACGAGGTCACCTTGGCGCGGGATAACTCAGTGCGCGGGCTTGCGCGCGGCCAGTCGGCTGGCAACCTCGCGGGCGCGGTCGCGCGCCGTCGCCACCTCCGGCGCCGTCGCCAACGCCTGGAATCCGCGACCGACGATTCGAAGGTCGCTCTCCGGCACGCTCAGCGCCCGGGCCAGCGCGGCGGCCGGCGCGTCGGCGGGCTCGACCCGGTGGGCCGCGCCTGGCGAAATCATCATGGTGTCCACCGGTAGGCCCAGAACGGTGCGGGCCTGCAGCTCGAACGCCGAGAGCCGCTGGCTGGGCACCGTCGCCCACGCGCTGGCGGCGGGGAAGGGCGTGACGTCGGCGAAGTACACCTCGTCGCCGTTGATCATCAACTCGACGCCGAACACGCCGCGGCCGCCGAGCGCCTTGACGATCCGCGCCGCAATCGATTTGGCGGCATCCATCGCCGCCGCGCTCATCTGCTGCGGTTGCCACGATTCCAGCGCGTCGGTATGTCCACCGCGATGGCCGATGGGCGAGCAGAATTCGATCGCCGGTCCCCCGGGCCCTTCGCTGCGGACGGCCAGCAGGGTGACGTAAAACTCGACCTCCACCACGGTTTCGGCCAGCACGCGGTGCTGGTCCCCCTGGCCTCCCGTCGCACGCAGCCAGGCCGCCGCGATGTCGTCGGGGCCCGACGCCACCGACTGTGCCCGTCCGGCGGCCGCGTGCACCGGCTTCACCAGCAGCGGGTAACCGGCGTGGGCCCCGACCGCCTCGAGTTCGCCGACCGAGCCGACGAACCAGAACGGCGCGGTGGGCAGCCCCAGCTCGTCGGCGGCCGACCGGCGCAGGCCCTCCCGGTCGGCGGCGAGCCCCACGGCGCGCGCGCTGGGCACCAGCTGGGTGCCCCCGGCCTCGAGGCCCTCAAGCGCCCGGGGCGCGACGGCGTCGGTGGCGGCCACGACGACGTCCGCGTGCAGCCCCCGCACCGCGTTCGTTAGCTCCTCTGCGTCGGTCATCGCGACCACCAGCGACTCATCGGCCAGACCGTCCGCGCGCTCACCGACGACGATCACCCGCGCGCCGAGGCGCCCCAGCGCGATCGACAATTCCCGGCTGAGCTCACCCGAACCCAGCACCACCACGCGCGGCCTGGCGTCGGCTTCCGTGGTCGGCGCTTGCGAGGGCACGGCGAGCGCGGTGGTCCTGTCGTCTTGTCCTTCGGTGGGGCCGTCAGTCACCGCTCAAGGATAGGTGGGTCGCGCGGGGGCTAGGGCTGACTGCCCGGCTCCTCCACGGCGCATGCCGCGCCGCATCGTCGCCAGGCTAGGGCTGACCGGGAAGCAACCGCACCATCAGCCCGTTGGCCTCGGCCAGCACCGCCCCGTCGCCGTCGAGCAGTTCCGCGCCCACGAACGCCTTGCGGCCCTCGGTGCTCGTGACGCGGCCGCGCACGACCAGCGGCGCGTCGATCGGGGTGACCTTGCGGTAGTCGACATGCAGGAAGGCCGTCCGGCTGATCGGCCGCCCCGCGGCGTGCGACACCATGCCGAACATGTGGTCGAACAGCAGCGGGAGCACACCGCCGTGCACGGCGTGATTTCCGCCGACGTGAAACCGGCTGAAGTAGCCCGTCATCTCGACCCCGTCCGGCGCGTATTTCGTCAACGTCCAGGGCGGCAGCAGCAGGCTGCCCATGCCGGGCAGGTTTGGCGTCCGCCCGGCCGGCGCCTTGCCCTCGTCGGCCTGGAACGGGCCCAGCAGCTGCACCAGGGCCGCGGCGCGGTCGGCCGCGTCGTCCCACAGGGCATCGCCGGGATCGGCGGACACGGCCAGGTCCTGCAGCTGGCGCATGGCCGCGACGAACCGGCCGAATCCCGGGCCGGGACTGGCGGGGCCGTATTCGGGAAAGCCGCCGTGGTGTTCGTATTCGGGATCGAGTTCTTTGGGATCCGGCTCCGTCACGGGCGGGCCGCCAGGACGTCGCGGCGCACGATCGTCTGTTCGCGGCCCGGACCCACGCCGATGCACGAAACATGGGCCCCGGCAAGCTCTTCCAGCCGCAGCACGTAGTCACGCGCCTTGGCGGGCAGGTCGTCGAATTCGCGGGCGTCCGAGATGTCCTCCCACCAACCCGGCAACTCCTCGTAGATCGGCTCGGCGCGGGCCAGGTCGGTCTGCGTCATCGGCATGTCGGTGGTGCGCTCGCCGTTGATGCGATACCCGACGCAGATCGGCACCGTTTCCAGGCTGGAGAGCACGTCGAGTTTGGTCAGGAAGAAGTCGGTGATGCCGTTGACCCGCGTGGCGTAGCGGGCGATGACGGCGTCGAACCAGCCGCAGCGCCGCCGCCGCCCGGTGGTCACCCCGAACTCGCCGCCGGTCTTGGACAGGTATTCGCCGTTCTCGTCGAACAGCTCGGTGGGGAACGGCCCGGAGCCCACGCGGGTGGTGTAGGCCTTGAGGATCCCCAGCACGGTGGTGATGCGGGTGGGCCCGATGCCGGACCCGACGGCGGCGCCGCCGGCGGTCGGGTTCGACGACGTCACATAGGGATACGTGCCGTGGTCGACGTCGAGCAGGGTGCCCTGGGAGCCCTCCAGCAGGACCGTCTCGCCGGTCTCGAGCGCGGCGTTGAGCAGCCGGCGGGTATCGCGGATGCGATGGCGGAACCCCTCCGCCTGTTCCAGCAGCGCCTCGACGACCTGGTGCGGGTCCAGGGCCTTGCGGTTGTAGATCTTGACCAGGATCTGGTTCTTCAGTTCCAGCGCGGCCTCGATCTTGTGGGTCAGCTGGTCGGGGTCGAGCACGTCGGCGACCCGGATCCCCTGGCGGGCGATCTTGTCCTGGTAGCAGGGCCCGATGCCGCGGCCCGTGGTGCCGATCTTCTTGTTGCCCATGTAGCGCTCGGTGACCTTGTCGATGGCCACGTGGTAGGGCAACAGCAGGTGCGCGTCGGCCGAGATCAACAGCTTGGTGGTGTCCACCCCGCGATCCTCGAGGCCTTTGAGCTCGTCGAGCAGCACGCCGGGGTCGACCACCACACCGTTGCCGATGACGTTGGTGACGCCGGGGGTCAGCACTCCCGACGGGATCAGGTGCAGTGCGAAGTTCTCGCCGCTGGGCAAGACGACGGTGTGCCCGGCGTTGTTGCCCCCCTGATAGCGCACCACCCACTGCACGCGTCCACCGAGCAGGTCAGTGGCTTTACCTTTGCCCTCGTCACCCCATTGGGCGCCGATGAGGACGATTGCCGGCATGACTTGCTCCCGCCTGCTTACTGTGGCTCTACTGGCAAGGCGCCGTATCTCGCAGCGCCGCCGCGGTTTTCGGCATCGCCCGTTCGCTCGAGCTGCCGACCTGCACCAGCGCCTCGGTTAACCCGTACGGGACCGTGCGCGTAGCCGGACGCGTCGTTGCTTGGCGCGTTCACGTGGCGATCCTAAACGTCTGGTAACGACGGACTTGTGCCAAGTCCCATTTGATCCCGACTCGTGTCGGGGAGGGTCGCTGCTCATCCGCCCTGCGCCGCGGGCAGCCGCTCGCTGAGCGGCATCTCCCCCCGTGCGGCGGCAGGCGGAGCACTTGACGCCTCGGGCGGTTTGGCCGCACATACACCGCCTTGGGTCGGTGCGTCCAACATCAGGCACAAGCCCTTTCTGTCACGACCGGGCCTCTTGGCCGCCCAACCCGGCCACACCGGCTTTCCGTTCCAACTGACCAGCGTCCAGCCATCGTGCGGATTGCCCTGGATCTCGACCACGCCGGCGTTGGGCAGCGGATCGAAGAGCAAGAGCAGCGGATCGGGGTTTTTGACACTCATCATCGTCCCGACGCCGATCGCAAACTCGCTGGAGACGGCCACTTCGGTGATCCTGCCGCCCACGGATCGAACCGGGTTGGCCATGGCATTGCCGTACATCAATTGCAGGGAGTCGTTGAAGCGACTCGCGTCGGTCACCGCATTGCCGTACATCGTTTGCAGCGCGCCGTTGAAGCGTTTGTCGAATTCGAACCCGTTGGCGTCGGTGGAGCCCGGAGCCAGCATCGGCACGATGCGCAGCCCCAGCAGCCACGCCACCGGGCCAAGCAGGTAGACCAGCCCCGCGAGGCTGAACTGGGGTAGGCCGTTGAAAGCGCCGGCGTCGATCTCGTTGAGCCCGGGCAATGTCTGAACATTCATTCCCAGCATGGACGCCAACGGCGCCGCGGTCTGCTGCGTCCTGATCAACTGCGACGCGAAGATCCCGGCCACCGAGCCCTTCGCGGCGAGCGCCGTGGCGATGTTCTGCGCCTGCTGCTGGCCGAGCGCAGTGAGTACCGCTCCGGGCACCGACGTGTCGATCACGCCCGCCGCATTGGCCTGCGACTGGCCGTGCCGCACCAAGTCGATCACGATCGATTCGTCGGCGGAGGCAGTCGCCGGCCCGACGCACAGCAGGACAGCCGAGAACGCTACGGCACCGACACGGCGGAGTTGATTCGTCAGCAATGTCGGCGCGCGGAGCCGGTAACCGACACGAGCAGCGCGGTTCGCGCGGTTGAGAAGACGGCGATGAGTCGGCGAATGGCAGCTCTCCGTTCTCCAGCCACCCGTGGGCTGACACCGTGGCAGGAGTAAAGTATCCGGTTGTTACCAGGCGGTGGCGCAACGATTTTCGCAGTCCGAAACCATGTTGTGACTGCGCCGTTATGGTGAGATCGTTGCGTGCACAGACGGTCTGGGCGCCGATCGGACGAGAGACGTTGAACGACAAGCATATTGGAACTGCTCACTTGGACGGCCCGTGACGCGAGATGATCCTGCGGTAGCGGTGTTGGTGTTCGGCGATCGGCGCGTACCGCGGCCGCTGACCGGCGTGCCGGTTCACTCGGCCGACATCGATGCCGCGATCGGCCCCTACCGGCGGGTCGTCGTGGTGGGCGCCGACGCCGACCTGGCCGCCGTGCTGACCGGGCTGCTGCGCGCCGGCCGGCTCGACATCGAGGTGGCCTACCTGCCGCGCCGCCGCACCCGCGCGACCCGGATCTACCGCCTGCCCGTCGGGCGGCGCGCGGCGCGGCGCGCCCGGCGGGGGGCCGCGCGGCGCGTGACCCTGGTCCGCGACGAGACCGGGTCGGTGATCGTCGGGCGGGCCGGCTGGCTGCCGGCCGAGGGTCGCCGCCTGCGCGGCGAGGCCGTCGTCGACGACACCGTGTTGTTCGACGGTGACGCCCCCGCCGTCGACGTCGAGCCGACGCTGGCCGTCCCGGGCCTGCGCGCCCGCGTGGCGACGGGCTGGCGCCGCTGGGTCCCCGGCCGCGCCGTCCAGCTGGGGAGCACCGGCGTCACCGTGGTGCGCGACGGCGTGCTCGCGCCCCGCCCGGCGCGCCGGTCGACGTTCTACCGCAACGTCGAAGGCTGGCTGGCGGTCCGCTAGTTTTCGGCGCCCGGTCACGTTTCGGGCCTGCGGGATGTCAATGTCGTGAGATCTCTGGTCAATGAAGGGGAACCCGATGGCAACAACAAGCCGCCGGCTCAAAAGAACTGCCCGGCTGCTGGATCTGGCCCAGCTCGGCAACGCGCACTGGCTGTTCGGCAACATCTACGAAGCGGTCGTCAAGATCCCGGAGCGGCTCGCCGCCGAGCGGCGGGACACAGCCCCTGGTTCCGGGCGGGGCTCACCATCGGTCCTCGCGCCCGGCAGCCCGCTGCGTTACTACGCCCCCGTCGCGCCCATCACGTTGGCAGCGACTGCCGCGGCCGTGAGCACGGGTTGGGAAATCGAAGGCGCCAGGTGCTGGCTGGCGCTGACGGCGAGTTGCTCGCTTGCCGGTATGGCCATCAGCGGCTACCTGATCCGGACGGTGAATCTCCGGGTGATGTTCGCCGATACGCAACCTCCACCGGCCGAACGGGACGCGCTCATCGGGAGGTGGTATCGGCTCAACGTGATTCGCGTCGCGACCGCGGCTGGCGCGTTGTTGGCCGCGAACCGGGCGGGCGCGATGATCACCGAACGCAACGGCCGGCTGGCGGTCCGCTAGTTTCGACCGGTGAGCCTGCCCGCCCGGCGCGAATCGGTCCGACCCAGCCCCATCTTCCTGGCCCTCGTCGGCCTGACGGCGGCCGGCGGCGTGCTGGCCTGGCTGGCCGGCAGCACTGTGCGGCCGCTGGCGTATTTCGGGGTGTTCACCTTCGTGATCGCCGGCTGGTTGGTGTCGCTGTGCCTGCACGAATTCGGCCACGCCGTGACCGCCTGGCGATTCGGCGACCACGACGCCGCCGTGCGCGGGTACCTGACGCTGGATCCGCGGCGCTACAGCCATCCCGCGCTGTCGCTCCTGCTGCCGATGGTGGTCATCGCGCTGGGCGGGATCGGCCTGCCGGGCGCCGCGGTGTACGTGCGGACCTGGTTCATGCCGCCGAGCCGGCGCAGCCTGGTCAGCCTCGCGGGGCCGGCCGCCAATCTGGTGCTGGCGGTGCTGCTGCTGGCGCTGACGCGAT
Source organism: Mycobacterium sp. 852002-51613_SCH5001154 (assembly GCF_001667425.1). NCBI lineage: Bacteria > Bacillati > Actinomycetota > Actinomycetes > Mycobacteriales > Mycobacteriaceae > Mycobacterium > Mycobacterium sp. 852002-51613_SCH5001154. The sequence continues at coordinate 72,162 of NZ_LZII01000055.1, forward strand.
TGTTTTACGACCCCTTCCACCAGGTGCTGTGGGCGGGGGTGGCGTTCCTGGGCTTTCTGCAGCTGACCGCGGTGGTGCTCAACCTGCTGCCCATCCCGGGCCTGGACGGCTACGACGCCCTGGAGCCGCACCTGAGTCCGGAGACGCAGCGCGCGGTGGCGCCGGCCAAGCAGTACGGCTTTTTCATTCTGCTGTTCCTGCTCCTGGCCGCCAGCCATTGGTTCTTTCAGATGGTGCTCTGGCTGTTCGAGTTCTCCGGCGTGCCGACGTGGCTGGTGTCGGCGGGCAACGCGCTGACCCGCTTCTGGAGCCGCTGGTTCTGACACTTGCCATATATGCGTGGATCCGCATATATTGCACGGCATGGGCGCCGGTCACAATCACAGTCCCGCCGAGACCGACGGGTCCCGGTTGATTCCCCGCATGATCGCCGCCGCCGCAATTCTGGCGGCGTTTTTCGTCATCGAGTTGACCACCTCGTTGCTGATCAACTCGATCGCGCTGCTGGCCGACGCGGGCCACATGCTGACCGACGTCGTCGCCGTCTTCATGGGCCTGGCCGCCGTGACGCTGGCCCGGCGGGGCAGCTCGTCACCGTCGCGCACGTACGGCTGGCACCGGGCCGAGGTGTTCACGGCGGTCGCCAACGCGGGGCTGCTGATGGGGGTCGCGCTGTTCATCCTCTGGGAAGCCCTCCAGCGGCTCAGGGAAACCCCGTCGGTCCCCGGGGTGCCGATGATCGTGGTCGCACTGGCCGGGCTGCTCGCCAACCTGGTGGTCGCGCTGCTCCTGCGGTCGCACTCGGGGCAGAGCCTGGCCGTCAAGGGCGCCTACATGGAGGTGGTCGCCGACAGCGTCGGCAGCCTGGGCGTGCTGATCGCCGGTGTGGTGACCGTGACGACGCGCTGGCCGTATGCCGACGTGGTGGTCGCCGTGCTGGTCGCGCTGTGGGTGCTGCCGCGGGCGATCTCGCTGGCCCGCGACGCGTTGCGGATCCTCTCCGAATCGTCGCCGACCCACATCGACGTGGAGGAGCTGCGCTCGGCGCTGGGCGCCGTCGACGGCGTGTGCGAGGTGCACGACCTGCACGTCTGGACGCTGTCGCCCGGCAAGGACATGTGCACCGCGCACTTGCGAAGCACCGGCGACTCCACCCGGGTGCTCCACGACGCGCGTGCGGTGCTGTCGGCCCGCGGGCTGCAGCACGCGACCGTCCAGATCGACACCCCGGGCGACGCGGGGTGTTCGGAAACCTTCTAGAGGCCCAGCGCCGGGCGCGCCTCGGGGTCGCAATCGTCGAGCAGGTCCAGGCAGCGCAGGTACTCGTCGGGCTCGCCGATCGTGTCGGCGGCCCGCGCCAGCGCCGCCACGCACCGCAGGAAGCCGCGGTTCGCCTCGTGCGCATACGGGACCGGACCGAAACCCTTCCAGCCGTTGCGCCGCAGCTGGTCCAGGCCGCGGTGATAGCCGGTCCGGGCGTACGCATAGGCGGTGATGGCCTGGTCGTCGGCCAGCGCCTGCTCCGCCAGTGCCGCCCAGGCCACCGACGCCGACGGGTGCGCGGCGGCGACGATCCCGGCCTTCTCGCCGGCGAGCAGTTCCGCCTCGGCGTCGGGATCGCCCGGCAGCAGCGTCGGGTCAGGTCCCAGAAGGTCTCGCGGCGGTGTCATGGCTCCTATTCTGCAGCTGCCCCGTTTCGCCGGGGTGGCGGACCTCGACCATCGCCCCATCGAGGGGGGCGGGTCGCTAAGCTCTCCAACTACCCCACCCGATAGCGGAGGACAGCCGTACTCATGCCCCAGCCACCCGAGCCCGACCGCGGCGGCGCGCCGAATCCGCCCGGGCACGAATGGGCCGCGCAATCAGGCGAGGACGCGACCGAGAGCGTCCCGCTGGTACCGAGCGACTCCGAGACCGAGACCGTGGTGATCAGACCCGATTCCGGCGGCAACCCGGCGGATCCCCAGGAGGACGCGGACGGCCAGCAGCGCGAGCGCCGCTTCACCGCGCCAGGTTTCGACGCGAAAGAGACCACGGTGATCGCCACCACCCCGGAGCCCGCCACCGAGGTGTTCCACACACCGCCGGAAGGCCAGACGGCACAGTTCGGTCAGCCCGCCAAACCGGCTGTGCCGCAATCGATCCCGCCCCGGCTGGGGGGAAAGCTCCGCACGTCCCGGCAGTTCAACTGGGGCTGGGTGCTGGCGCTGGTCCTGATCGTGCTGGCCCTGGCCGCGATCGCGATCCTGGGCACGGTGCTGCTCACCCGCGGCAAACACACAAAGGTGTCGCAGGAAGACCGGGTTCGGACCACGATCCAGAGCTTCGACACCGCGATTCAAAAGGGCGACCTGACCACGCTGCGCACCATCACCTGCGGCACCACCCGCGACGGGTACGCGGACTACGACGAGCACTCGTGGGACGAGACCTACCGCCGGGTCTCGGCGGCCAAGCAGTATCCGGTGATCGCCAGCATCGACCAGGTGGTGGTCAACGGCCAGCACGCCGAGGCCAACGTCACCACGTTCATGGCGTATGAGCCCTCGCTGCGGTCGACCCGCAGCCTGGACCTGCAGTACCGCGACGAGCAGTGGAAGATCTGCCAGTCCCCCAGCGGCTAGCCCCGTTCGTACCCGCCGAGTGTGCGGCTAGCTTCACACTCGCGAGGCCGGCGGGCTAGCTCGAGCCCACGGACTTTCCGGCGCAGTGCAGGTCGTCGCAGGCCTCCACCACGCGCTCGGTCATCGAGGCCTCGCCCTTCTTGAGGTAGCTGCGCGGGTCGTAGACCTTCTTGGCGCCCACCTCGCCGTCGACCTTCAGCACGCCGTCGTAGTTGCTGAACATGTGGCCGGCGATCGGGCGGGTGAACGCGTACTGGGTGTCGGTGTCGACGTTCATCTTCACCACGCCGTAGCGCAGCGACTCCTCGATCTCGGACTTGAGCGAGCCCGACCCGCCGTGGAAGACGAAGTCGAAGGGCTTGGCGCCGTCGGGCAACCCGAGCTTGGCCGCGGCGACCTGCTGCCCTTGCGCCAAAATGTCGGGGCGCAGCTTGACGTTGCCCGGCTTGTAGACGCCGTGCACATTGCCGAACGTCGCGGCCAGCAGGTACTTGCCGTGCTCCCCGTGGCCCAGGGCGTCGATGGTCTTCTCGAAGTCCTCCGGCGTGGTGTACAGCTTGTCGTTGATCTCGTGGGCGACGCCGTCCTCCTCGCCGCCCACCACGCCGATCTCGATCTCCAGGATGATCTTGGCGGCCGCGGCCTCCTTGAGCAGTTCCTGCGCGATGACCAGGTTCTCGTCGATCGGCACGGCCGAGCCGTCCCACATGTGCGACTGAAACAGCGGGTCCTGACCCGCGGCCACCCGTTCGGCCGATATCGCGAGCAGCGGCCGCACGTAGCTGTCCAGCTTGTCCTTGGGGCAGTGGTCGGTGTGCAGCGCGACGTTGATCGGGTACTTGGCCGCCACGACGCGGGTGAACTCGGCCAGCGCCACCGCGCCGGTCACCATGTCCTTGACCCCCAACCCGGAGGCGAATTCCGCACCGCCCGTGGAGAACTGGATGATGCCGTCGCTGCCGGCGTCGGCGAAGCCCTTGATCGCGGCGTTGACCGTCTCGGAGGAGGTGCAGTTGATGGCCGGGAAGGCGTACGAGTTCTCCTTGGCACGTCCCAGCATCTCGGCGTAGACCTCGGGGGTGGCGGTGGGCATGGGCTCCTCCTGGCGACTGGACCCGTCCAGTATCGCAACACCGGTATGTTGAAGCATCGTGAGCACCACCGTGACGGCCCTGCCGCACATCTTCGACCCGATGTACTGGTTGGGCGCCGACGGAGTCTTCGGATCCGCGGTGCTGCCCGGCATCCTGGTCATCGTCTTCATCGAGACCGGCCTGCTGTTTCCGCTGCTGCCCGGCGAATCGCTGTTGTTCACCGGTGGCCTGTTGGCCGCGGGTGCGAACCCACCGGCCAGCATCTGGGTGCTGGCCCCGGCCGTCGCCCTGGTGGCGATCCTGGGCGATCAGACCGGGTATTTCATCGGCCGGCGGATCGGCCCGGCCCTGTTCAAGAAGGAAGACTCCCGGTTCTTCAAGAAGCACTACGTGACGGAGTCGCACGCCTTCTTCGAGAAATACGGGCCGTGGGCGATCATCCTGGCGCGGTTCGCGCCGTTCGTCCGAACGTTCGTCCCGCCGGTCGCCGGGGTGTCCTACATGCGCTACCCGGTGTTCCTGGGCTTCGACATCGTCGGCGGCATCCTGTGGGGTGGCGGGGTGACGCTGGCGGGCTACTTCCTGGGCAACGTGCCGTTCGTGCACCACAACCTGCAGAAGATCCTGCTGGTGATCCTGGTGATCTCGCTGACGCCGGCGTTCATCGCGGCCTGGCGAAGCTACCGGGCCCGCCGGCGGGGGCCGGCGGCCGGGGAGCCCGACTCAGGACACCCGACTCCTGCGGTACGCAACGAAAGCGTCTAGCAGTTCCGGTCGGTCGATCGAGCTCTGCTGCACGGCCTCGCCCGGCGCGGCGCCCAGCAGGATCCGCTTGATCGGGATTTCCAGCCGTTTGCCGGTCAGCGTCCGCGGTATGCCGGGGACCGCCAGGATGTCGTCGGGCACGTGGCGCGGGGAGGCGTGCTGGCGAATGGCCGCCACGATCCGCGACCGAAGCCCGTCGTCGAGTTCGGCGCCGTCGGCCAGGGTCACGAACAGCGGCATCCAGTAGCCGCCGTCGTCCTGCTCGACCCCGACCACCAGGCAGTCACCCACCTCGGGCATGCCCTCCACGGCGGTGTAGATCTCGGCGCTGCCCATCCGCACGCCCAGCCGGTTCAGGGTGGCGTCCGAGCGACCGTGCACCACAACGGATCCCCGATCGGTGATGGTGATCCAGTCGCCGTGACACCACACCCCGGGGTACTTCTCGAAGTAGGCGGCCCGGTACCGGCTGCCGTCGTCGTCGTTCCAGAAGAACACCGGCATCGAGGGCATCGGCTCGGTGATCACCAGCTCGCCCTCTTCGCCGATGACCGGATGGTTTGGCCCGACCCAGGATTCGATGGCCGCGCCCAGGCAGATGCACGACAGCTCACCGGCCACCACCGGCAGGATCGCGCAGCCGCCGATGAACGCGGTGCAGACGTCGGTGCCGCCGCTCATCGAGATCACCGGCACCGACCGGCCGAGTCCCTCTTGGACCCAACGGAATCCGGACGCCGGCAGCGGCGAGCCGGTGGAACCGACGGCGCGCAAACCGTCCAGCGGGTACGTCGCCCCCGGCTTGAGCTCCTTCTTCGCGCAGGCCAGCAGGTAGCCCGCCCCGGCGCCGAGCACGTTGACTTGCGCCTCGGCGGCGACCCGAAAGAGGCCGTCGGTGCCCAAATGCGTTGGGCTGCCGTCGTAGAGCACGATCGTGGTGTCGGCCAGCAGCCCGGACAGCTGCAGGTTCCACATCATCCAGCTCGTCGAGGAGTACCACAGGAAGCGCTCGCCGGCGTGCAGCTCCAGTTGCAGGCTCAGGTATTTGAGGTGCTCGAGCACCACGCCGCCGTGACCGTGCACGATGCCCTTCGGCTTGCCGGTGGTGCCGGACGAGAACATCACCCACAGCGGGTGCGCGAACGGCACGGGGGTGATGTCCAGCTCGGCGTCCGATTCCACCGCCGTCGCCCACACGACGCTGTCGCCGTCGGCCGCGAGGCCGAGCCGCGGCACCACCACGGTGGCCCGCAGGCTGGGCATCGCCGACCGGATCGTGTCCAGCTCCGCGCGCCGGTCGATGCGCTTGCCGTCGTACACCGACCCGTCGGTGGCCACCAGCACGGCCGGCTCGACCTGGCCCAGGCGCGCTATCACGCCGTCGACGGCCACGTCCTGGTTGCACACCGCCCAGCTCGCGCCCACGGCGGCGGCGGCCAGGGCGGCGACGGCGGCCTCGGCGACGTTGGGCAGGTAGCCGACGACGGCGTCCCCGGGCCGCACCCCGAGGCCGCGCAGGTAGGCGGCGAACGCGCCGGTCTCCCGCCGCAGCCGCGCCCACGACCATTCGCACGAGCCGTCCTCGCCGACGACGATCATGGCGGGCCGCTCGTCGGTGGCGTGCCGGAAGATCTCGGTGGCGTAGTTGAGCGTGGCGCCGGGGAACCACTCGGCGCCGGGCATGGCACGGTTGCCCAGCACCGCGCGGGGCGCGCTGTCCGCCTCAATGTCGAAGTAATGCCAGACGGCGTCCCAGAACCACTCGATGTCCTCGACGGACTTGCGCCGCAGCGCGTGGTAGTCGCCGTAGTGGCCGCGGCCCGTCTCGGCGAGCCACGCCATGAAGTGGGTGAGGTTTGCCTGGGCCAGCGTGGCCTCGTCGGGAATCCAGCTGCCGGGCTCGGTCACGTCGCACTCCCTGCGGTCACGGCGGTGACGTTACAGGCGGCCTCCATCAGCATCCACCCCGACAGCTGCACCGACAGGTCCCGTTCGGCCACGTCGGAACTGTTCACCGCGCCGTCGACGAACTGCGCCTCCCCGGCGGCCTGGCTGGGCAGCTGCGCGTCGCGGTCCCAGAACGGGCCGAACAGCGGCAGCCCGTCCACCGTCTGGCGGTAGTCCCACGCCGACTTCGCGCTGGCCAGCACGATCCGCCGGGCGGTGTCGCGGGCCGCGGCGTCGTCGGCCGAATCACCCGGCAGGCCGGTGGCGACCAGCGCGAGGTAGCGGGCGGTGACCCCGGAGAACAGGCCGCCGTCCCCGCCGCCGGCGCCGGCCAGCACGCCCGTCGGCGCCATGTGTTCGGCGACGGCCGCGACGAGCCGGTGCACCCGGGGCGCGTGCCGATCGTCATGGGTGCGTGCCGCGAGTTCCGTTTCCAGGCCGAGCACCACGCCCTGGCAATAGGTGTACTGGGCGCGGACCAGGGAGCCGGCCTTGACGCCGTCGAACACCAGGTGCGTCTCCGGGTCGATCAGGGTCTCGTCGATCCAGTCGGCCATCTGCTGGGCGCGCCGCATCCGGTCGGAATAGCGGGCCAGGAAGATCCCCGCCGGGCCGTTGGCCGGGGCGTTGAAGAACTGGTCCTGCTTGCGCCACGGGATCCCGCCGCCGTCCTCGGGCACCCACGCGTCGAGGAATTGCTCGGCCAGCTTGGGCAGGGCGCGGTGGCGTTCGACGCCGGCTATCCGGGCGGCGCGTTCCAGCGCCAGCGCCAGCCAGGCCATGTCGTCGTAGTAGCTGTTGGTCCAGCGAAAGTTGTTGCGCAGCCGGTGCGAGCGGACCTGCCGGTTGATCTTGGCGTGCCGTGCGGGTTGCGGGTCGCGCAGCTGCGCGTCGACCAGGCAATCCAGCAGGTGCGCCTGCCACCAGTAGTGCCAGGTGCCGAACATCCGGTCGCGCCGGGTCGGCGGCCAGGCCACCACGCCCAGCTGGGTCCCGGGCAGCCCCCACAGCCGTTTCAGGTGTCGTTGCGCGACAGCGGCTTCGGAGCTGGCTGCCCGGTTGGCCCATAGCTGATCCATACCGCCGATCCTGCCTCATACTGAAATATGCGCTACCGGCAAACCATTTCGGGGACCACGCACACCTTCTCCGGCCTGGTCGACGTGATGGCTAAGGCGACACCGTTGCGCTCCGGGGACCAGCTCGCGGGCTGCGCCGCCGGCTCCGACGCCGAACGGGCGGCGGCCGCGTGGGTGCTGGCCGACATACCGCTGGCGACGTTCCTCACCGATGTGGTCGTGCCGTACGAGACCGACGAGGTCACCCGGCTCATCATCGACGGCCACGACCCCGAGGCGTTCGGACCGATCGCGGACTTGACCGTGGGCGGCTTCCGCGACTGGCTGCTGGATGCGGCGTCCCGCGACGACGGCGCGGCGCGGATCGCCGCGATCTCCCCCGGGCTGACACCGGAAATGGTTGCCGCGGTGTCGAAGATCATGCGCAACCAGGACCTGATCCTGGTGGCCGCCGCGACGACGGCCACCGCGGCCTTCCGGACCACGATCGGTTTGCCGGGCACGCTCGCGACCCGGTTGCAGCCCAACCACCCCACCGACGACCCCCGCGGCATCGCGGCGGCGCTGCTCGACGGCCTGCTGATGGGCTGCGGTGACGCGGTGATCGGCATCAACCCGGCGACCGACTCGCCGCACGCGGCGTCTGAGCTGCTGCACCTGCTCGACGACATTCGCCAGCGGTTCGCGATCCCCGTCCAATCCTGCGTGCTGTGCCACGTCACGACCACGATGGAGCTGATCGACCGGGGCGCGCCCGTCGACCTGGTTTTCCAGTCGATCGCGGGCACCGAGGGCGCCAACTCCTCGTTCGGGACCTCCATCGGCATGCTGATGGAGGCCAACGAGGCCGCCCGGTCGCTGCGCCGCGGCACCGTCGGCGACAACGTCATGTATCTGGAGACCGGGCAGGGCGCGGCCCTGTCGGCCGGTGCCCACCTGGGCGTGGGGAACCAGCCGGTCGATCAGCAGACGCTGGAGGCGCGGGCCTACGCGGTGGCCCGGGCGCTGCAGCCGCTGTTGATCGACACCGTCGTCGGATTCATCGGACCCGAGTACCTCTACGACGGCAAGCAGATCATCCGCGCCGGACTCGAAGACAACTTCTGCGGCAAACTGCTCGGCCTGCCGATGGGCGTCGACGTCTGCTACACCAACCACGCCGAGGCCGACCAGGACGACATGGACACGCTGCTGACCCTGCTCGGCGCGGCGGGCACCGCGTTCGTCATCACGGTTCCCGGCGCCGACGACATCATGCTCGGCTACCAAAGCCTGTCCTTCCACGATGTGCTGTACGTGCGAAAAGCGTTGGGGCTGCGGCCCGCACCCGAATTCGAAGCATGGTTGGCCGGCCTGGGCATGGTCGACGCCGACGGCCGGATCCTGCCCGTCGACCTCGCGACGTCGCCGCTGCGGGCGCTGGCAGCCGGCTGATGGACGACATCTGGGCACCCCTGCGCGCCACCACGCAGGCGCGCATCGGGCTCGGGCGGGCGGGCAACTCGCTGCCGACCCGCCGCGTCCTGGAATTTCAGGCGGCGCACGCCGCGGCCCGCGACGCCGTGCACGAGCCACTCGACGTCGAGGGCCTCATCGCGCGGCTGCGCGACGTCGGAATCGACGAGCCGCTCCGGGTGTGCAGCCGGGCGGCCTCGCGCGGCGAATACCTGCGCCGGCCCGACCTCGGCCGCAGCCCGGCCGACTTGACGGGTCTGCGAAAGACCAAGGCGGACATCGGTTTTGTCCTCGCCGACGGGCTCTCACCGCGCGCCCTGACCGATCATGCGGCGGGCATGGTCGACGCGCTGGTCCGCGAATTCGACGGCCGATACCGGATTGCGCCGCCCGTCATCGCGACCCAGGCGCGCGTCGCGCTCGGCGACCACATCAGTCAAGCCCTAGGCGTCGCAACGGTTCTCGTGCTCATCGGTGAGCGCCCGGGCCTGTCGGTCGCCGACAGCCTGGGCATCTACTTGACGCATCGGCCGAAGCCGGGGCTCACCGACGCCGACCGCAACTGCATCTCCAACATCCATCCGCCCGACGGCCTCGACTACCCGGCGGCGGCGGCGGTCGCCGCGGGGCTGGTGGCCGGGGCCCGCGAACTCGGCCACTCGGGCGTCGCCCTCAAAGACACGACGCGATCAGCAATAGGCCTAGCCCAGTCGGCGGCCGCGCCGGCAGAAATAGATCGGCCGTCCTAACGCCGGCGGCCGAGCATCCAACCCAGCACCAGCGCGGCGAGCACGGCCAGCACCAGCGGGGCGTACCTCTTGAGCTGGTCGCCGCCGGCGAGCTCGAGCAGGTCGATCGGCGCGGGCTCCGCGGCAGGGGCCGCGTGTCGCGGCTCGGGGACGGGTCCGACCTGCGTGGGACCCTCCGGCGTGGCCGGCGCCGCCACACTCTGCGCGGCCAGTTCGGCTTCGAGCGATTCCACGAACTGGCCCAGCAGCTTCTCCGACACCTGCTGCAGCATGCCGCTGCCGAACTGGGCCAGCTTGCCCGCGATCTTGAGGTCGGTGTCGACGGTGACGCCGGTGCGCTCGCCGTCCTCGTAGAGCTGGGCGGTGACCGTGGCGGCCGCGTTGCCGGTCCCCCGCGTCTCCTTGCCCTTGGCGTCGATGACCGCCCGGTACTGGCCACGGTCGTGCTCGACGAAACGCACCTTGCCGCTGAACTCGCTGGTGACCGGCCCAACCTTCACCTTGACCTTGCCGAGGTAGTCGTCCGCCTCGTGGCCGGTCAGCGCCGCCCCGGGCATCAGCGGGATCACCTGCTCGAGGTCGCTCAGCACGTCCCAGGCCCGGTCGATGGGGGCGCTGACGGTGAACCGGTTGGCGATCTTCATGCGGGGTCCTCTCGTGGGCGGCGGCGACGGCGTCGGCACTAGCCTACGGGCGACACTACGGAAGTAGAGTGGGGTCCCCGGCGTCGTGGTGGATGCGCCCGGCGATCTGAGCCAGCGGGCGGCCCCCGCCGCCCCAGCGCTTGGCGACGATGTCGGCGGCGATCGAGACCGCGGTCTCCTCCGGGGTGCGCGCGCCGAGGTCCAGCCCGATGGGGCTGGAGAGCCGGCCCAACTCGGCCTCGGTCAGGCCGGCGGCTTTGAGCCGGTTCAGGCGGTCGTCGTGGGTGCGCCGCGACCCCATCGCCCCGACGTAGCCGACCTGGGGCAGGCGCAGCGCGACCTCGAGCACCGGCACGTCGAACTTGGGGTCGTGGGTGAGCACGCAGATCACCGTGTGGCGGTCGACGGCGGCCGCCTCGGCCTGGGCGGCCAGATAGCGGTGGGGCCAGTCGACGACGACGTCGTCGGCCGTCGGGAAGCGCGCCCGGGTCGCGAACACCGGTCGGGCGTCGCACACGGTGACGCGGTAGCCGAGGAACGAACCCTGCCGGGCCAGCGCGGCCGCGAAGTCGATCGCGCCGAACACCAGCATCCGCGGCGGCGGGGCATAGCTGGCCACGAAGACCTCCATGCCGTCGCCGAGCCGCTGCCCGTCGGGCCCGTACTTGAGGACGTCGCTGCGCCCCAGCGCGAGCAGGCCGCGCGCGTCGTCGGCGACCGCGGCGTCGGCACGGGCCGAACCCAGCGATCCCGCCATCCCGTCGGGCCGGATGACCACCCGCCGGCCCACCCAGGACGGGTCCGGGTGCGCGATCACGGTCGCGGTCGCCACCGCGCGGCGCTCGGCGATGTCGTCGGCCACCGCGCCGAGTTCGGGAAACGACGCGCGTGAAACCGGCTCGACGAAGACGTCGATGACGCCGCCGCACGTCAGGCCGACGGCGAAGGCGTCGTCGTCGCTGACGCCATAGCGTTCCAGCCGCGCGGCCCCGGTTTTCGTCGCCTCGGTCGCGAGCTCGTACACCGCGCCCTCCACGCAACCACCCGACACCGACCCGGTTACCGAGCCGTCCGGCGCCACCACCATCGCGGCCCCCGGCGGACGCGGCGCGGACCGGAAGGTGCGCACCACCGTCCCCAGCCCCGCGGTGTCGCCAGCGCGCCAGATCGACATCAGCTCGGCAAGCACGTCACGCACTCGTCCAACGTAGGCGGACAGGCATGACCCGGCTTGACTTCGGGTGTGAATCGTTGGCGTTGAGTGTGCGTGGAGGGCGGCGACACGCCGAGAATGCCCGCCCCGAGCGCACACTCGACGCGGACGGCCGCTACCAGGCCCGGGACAGGTCCGCGTGCTGCCGAATCCAGGCGTGCATCGCGATACCGGCGGCCACGCCGGCATTGATGCTGCGGGTCGAGCCGAACTGGGCGATCGACACCGTCGTGGCCGCGCCCGCCCGGATGTCGTCGGTGATGCCCGGCCCCTCCTGACCGAACACCAGCAGGCACTCCCGCGGCAGCGCGGCCTCCTCCAGACGGGCCGCCCCCGGCACGTTGTCCACCGCGACCACCGTCAGCCCGGCGCGCACGGCGAAGTCCAGCAGTTCGGCGGTGCTGTCGTGGTGGCACAGCCGCTGGTAGCGGTCGGTCACCATGGCGCCGCGGCGATTCCAGCGCCGCCGGCCCACGATGTGCACGGTGTGCACCGCGAAGGAGTTGGCGGTGCGCACCACCGAGCCGATGTTGGCGTCGTACCCGAAGTTCTCGATCGCCACATGCAGGGGGTGCCGCCGCCGGTCGATGTCGGCGATGATCGCCTCCCGCGTCCAGTACCGGTACGCATCGACGACGTTGCGAGTGTCGCCCTCGCGCAACAGGACTGGGTCATACCGCGGGTCGTCGGGCAGCTCGCCCGCCCAGGGCCCGACCCCGCCGGCCGGTGCGCCCCACTCGGTCGGCCCCGGATCGCTCATCGCGGTGTCCACACAGCGGCGTGGGTGCCGTCGACGGCCACCGTCGCGTAGAGCAACGCCTCGTTGATCTCGCCCTGGGTGCACAGCGACGCGCTGACGTGCACCGCGTCCAGCGAGGCGTCGGGCAGGATCAGCACCGACGACCCGTACGCCGCGCAGGCCGGGTTCAGTCCGGCGCCGGGCAGCGTCGGCGACGCGAGCAGCATCAGCGGCCCTCCGCGTTTGGCCGAGTCGTCGCGGTACCGGGCCGCCAGCCCGTCGGCCTCCAGGCCCAGCAGCATATAGCCGTTCCCGTTGAACGCCGCGGGGTCGCCGAGCTGCGCCTTGGTCACCGGGGCGCCGTCGGCGCGCCAGGCCGACAGGCTGGTGGTCTTGACCGCCAGGCCGGTGTCGTTGGCGTTGGTGGGCATCAGCCCCACCGGGAAGGCGGCCGGGTAGGCCGCCGAGGTGTTCGGGATCCGGTCGCGCGGCGAGTAGCTGTACACACCGCGGACCTGACTCCGATCCTTCAGTGGCCCAAGGCAAACCGTGCCGGTCAGCCGGTCACCGGGCGCCGACAGCGGCGAGTGGACGTCGGGCACTTTGGCCGTCCCGCGGTCGCAGCTGCCCAGTCCGGTCGACTCGATCGGATGCGACAGCGCGCCGTAGAGGCCGAACCGGAGGTCCTCGGCTTTGGCCCGTGGCGCGTGCGAGTCGGCCGCGGAGGCGTCGACGTCGATGAGCACGTAGTCGCCGTCCCAGCGCATGTTCGACACCGCCATGTTCCAGCCCAGCAGCGAAAGCGACTCCCCGAGCCGCGCGCCCTGGGCGCCGTAGGGGCGAACCGGTTGGCTGGACCCCGAGCAGCCCGTCAGCAGGGCCAGCGCGCAGGCCGCTACCGCGAAGAGGTGCGCACGGCGATGCAACCTAGCCCAGCCCCAGATCGGCAAGGCCCAGCACGCTGCGATACGGCAGGCCCTCGGCCTGGATGGCCTCGGCGGCGCCGGTCGAGCGGTCCACGACCGTGGCCACCCCGACCACCTGGCCGCCCGCCTCTTGGACGGCGCGCACCGCCGTCAGCGCCGACGCGCCCGTGGTGCTGGTGTCCTCGACGACCAGCACCCGCTTACCGGCGACCTCGGATCCCTCGATAAGGCGTTGCAGCCCATGGGTTTTCGCGGACTTGCGCACCACGAACGCGTCGATCGGGCGGCCCGGCGCGTGCATGACGGCAGTGGCGACCGGGTCGGCACCCAGCGTCAGCCCGCCGACCACGTCGTAGTCCCAGTCGTGGGTGAGGTCGCGCATCAGGGTGCCGATCAGGGCGGAGGCCCGGTGGTGCAGGGTCGCGCGGCGCAGGTCGACGTAGTAGTCGGCCTCCTTGCCGGACGACAGCGTCACCTTGCCGTGCACCACCGAAAGCCGGCGCACCAGGTCGGCCAGCTCCTCGCGCAGGTCAGGTCCGGCCACGGCCACCGCCGATCCGCTTGGTCACGGCCCGCATCAGCGTCCGCGGGATCATCCGTTCCGCGGCGATGATCGCCTTGTATTGCAGGCCGGGGATGCTGATCACCTTGCCGCGGGCGATGTCGGCCAGGCTCTGGTTCACCACGTCGTCCACCTCGAGCCACATGAACGACGGCGACTTGGCCATGTCGATCCCGGCTCGGGCGTGAAATTCCGTGCGCACGTAGCCCGGACACACGGCGTGCACTCCCACGCCGGTGCCCTGCAGGCCTACGGACAGGCCCTCGCTGAACGAGATCACCCACGCCTTGGACGCCGAGTAGGTCGACCCGCGTCCCGGCACCAGGCCGGCGACGCTGGCGATGTTGATGACGGTGCCGGCGCCCGCGTCGAGCATGGCCGGCAGGGCCGCGCGGGTGAGGTGCATGACCGCGGTGACGTTGACGTCGAGCTGCGATTGCAGCAGCGCGGGGTCGGTGGCCCAGAAATCGCCCGAGGTGCCGAAGCCCGCGTTGTTCACCAGGACGCGGACGCCCTGGGCCAGGCGTTCGCAGACCTTGTCGCGACCGGCGGCGTCGGCCAGGTCGGCGGGCAGCACCTCGACGTTGCCGGCCCGGCCCTCCAGCTCGCGCGCCAGTTCGTGCAGCCGGTCGACGTCGCGGGCGACCAGGACCAGGTCGTAGCCGTCGCTCGCATAGCGTCGCGCGAAGCCGGCGCCGATCCCGGACGTGGGCCCGGTGATCAGGGCGACAGGACGAGGCATGAGCGACATCCTAATGACGGCGGCCGCGCCGCCCATCCGGCGCCCGGCGCGCCGTCAGTGCTGATAGTTGGTGGCCTGGTGGCCGTTGCGCCCGGCCGGCGGCGGGCGGCGAACGGCGTCCGAGCCGCGCTGCTCCCGGCGTATCGGCTCGGCCGGCCGGCGAGCAGGAGCGTCGCCCAGCAGCCCCGTGACGTCCTGCTGCGCGCGCCGGGGCGGCAACTCCGCGCGGCCGGCCGGGGCCAGCGGGCGGCTCGGCGACGCGTTGCGCAGCCCCGCGGGCGCGCCCGCCTCCTGCTGGGTTTCCTCCGGCAGCGGCGGCAACACCCGCAGCAGGTCGTTGAACTGCCGCACGGTGCGCAGCCCCTCGTCCCACTGGGTGCGGGTGCTGGTGATCGGCAAGGCGACCAGCGTCCAGTTCTGCTCGTTCCACATGATCTCGGCGCAATCCGGTGCGGTGTGCGCGAAGGTGACCATGCGGCGGTCGCATGCGCGCCGGGCGGCGTCCAGGTTGGTGGAGTACACCATCCGCGGGCCGATCGCACCGAGCAGCCAAATGTCGCTCTCCCGCGGCTCTTTCAGTCCCTTGAGCCGCAGGTCCACCACGACGTTGGTGCCCACCTTGCGGTGCAGCGCGATCACGGTGGCGACCTCCTCGAGGTCGAAGATGTAGACGGCCTCGCCGCGGATCTGGCCCAGCACCACGTTCTCGGCGGCGATGTCGCCCACGGTCGAGATCACACCGCGCTTCCAGCGCTTGAGGATGTCGGCCGATTCACGCTCGTAGTCGAACCCGTGCGACCGCGCCCACGACCTGCGGCGCCTGCTGCGTCCGCGGCGTCGATCGAGGTCGACGTACAGCAACACCCCCGCGCCGACGAAGCACAGCGCGGACAGCGTGAACCAAAGGGGGACCATCCCACACAGGGTATCTGCATTTCCGCCGGAATAAAGAAGTCCGGCTGGTCACAACCCAATTACAGCGTGGCGGGTCGCCACCACTGGGACGGTCCCCCGGGGTCAGCCCAGGATCAGCGAATCGCCGTCCGGGCTGACGTTCACCGGAACGGTGTCGCCGTCGTGCACGTCGCCGGCCAGCAACAGCTTGGCCAGCTGGTCGCCGATGGCCTGCTGCACCAACCGGCGCAGCGGCCGGGCGCCGTAGACCGGGTCGAACCCGCGCTGGGCCAGCCACTGCTTGGCCGGCAGCGACACCTCCAGCGTGAGGCGGCGCTGCGCCAGCCGCTTCTGCAGCTGGGCCAGCTGGATGTCGACGATCGACACCAGCTCGCCGGGCTCGAGGCCGTGGAAGATGATCACGTCGTCGAGCCGGTTGATGAACTCGGGCTTGAACGCCGAGCGCACCGCGGCCATCACCTGCTCCTCGCTGCCGCCCGACCCGAGGTTGGACGTCAGGATCAGGATGGTGTTGCGGAAGTCGACCGTGCGGCCCTGCCCGTCGGTGAGCCGGCCCTCGTCGAGCACCTGCAGCAGCACGTCGAACACGTCCGGGTGCGCCTTTTCGATCTCGTCGAACAGGATCACCGTGTACGGCCGCCGCCGCACCGCCTCGGTCAGCTGACCACCCTGGTCGTAGCCGATGTAACCCGGAGGGGCGCCGACGAGCCGTGCGACCGAGTGCTTCTCGCCGTACTCGCTCATGTCGATGCGGACCATCGCGCGTTCGTCGTCGAACAGGAACTCCGCCAACGCCTTGGCCAGCTCGGTCTTACCGACACCGGTCGGCCCGAGGAACATGAACGACCCGGTCGGCCGGTTGGGGTCGGCGACGCCGGCCCGGCTGCGGCGCACCGCGTCGGAAACCGCGGTCACCGCCTTCTTCTGGCCGATGACGCGCTTGCCCAGCTCGTCTTCCATGCGCAGCAGCTTGGCGGTCTCGCCCTCGAGCATCCGCCCGGCCGGGATGCCGGTCCACGCCGACACCACGTCGGCGATGTCGTCGGGTCCGACCTCCTCCTTGAGCATCACGTTCTCGCGCGCCTCGGCGTGCGGCAGCGCGGCGTCGAGTTTCTTCTCCACCTCGGGAATCCGCCCGTAGCGCAGCTCGGCGGCCTTGGCCAGGTCGCCGTCGCGCTCGGCGCGCTCGGACTCCCCGCGCAGCGTGTCCAACTGCTCCTTGAGCTCGCGGACCGCGTCGATCGCGCTCTTCTCGTTCTGCCAGCGGGTGGTCAGCTCGGCCAGCTTCTCCTTCTGGTCGGCCAGCTCGGAGCGCAGCTTCTCCAGCCGCTCCTTGGACGCCTCGTCCTCTTCCTTGGCCAGCGCCATCTCCTCGATCTCGAGGCGGCGCACCAGGCGCTCGACCTCGTCGATCTCGACGGGCCGCGAGTCGATCTCCATCTTCAAGCGCGACGCGGCCTCGTCGACCAGGTCGATGGCCTTGTCCGGCAGGAAGCGGGCGGTGATGTAGCGGTCGCTCAAAGTGGCCGCGGCGACCAGGGCCGAGTCGGTGATGCGCACACCGTGGTGCACCTCGTAGCGGTCCTTGAGCCCGCGCAGGATGCCGACGGTGTCCTCCACCGACGGCTCGCCGACCAGCACCTGCTGGAAGCGCCGCTCCAGCGCGGCGTCCTTTTCGATGTACTTGCGGTACTCGTCGAGCGTGGTGGCGCCGACCAGCCGCAGCTCGCCCCGGGCCAGCATCGGCTTGATCATGTTGCCGGCGTCCATGGCGCCCTCGCCGGTCGCGCCCGCCCCGACGATCGTGTGCAGCTCGTCGATGAACGTGATGATCTGCCCGGCGGAGTTCTTGATGTCGTCGAGGACGGCCTTCAGCCGCTCCTCGAACTCGCCGCGGTACTTGGCGCCGGCCACCATCGAGCCGAGGTCCAGGCTGATGACGGTCTTGTCGCGCAGGCTCTCCGGCACGTCGCCCGCCACGATCCGCTGGGCCAGGCCCTCGACGATCGCGGTCTTGCCGACGCCGGGCTCACCGATGAGCACCGGGTTGTTCTTGGTGCGCCGCGACAGCACCTGCACCACGCGGCGGATCTCGTTGTCCCGCCCGATGACCGGGTCGAGCTTGCCTTCCCGGGCGCGGGCGGTCAGGTCGGTCGAGTACTTCTCCAGCGCCTGATAGGTGGCCTCGGGCTCGGGGCTGGTGACGCGGGCGCTGCCGCGGACCTTGACGAAGCCGTCGCGCAGGGCCTGCGGCGACGCGCCGTGGCCGGTCAACAGCTTCGCGACGTCGGAATCACCGGTGGCCAGACCGACCAGCAGGTGCTCGGTCGAGACGTACTCGTCGTCCATCTCCACGGCCAGGTGCTGGGCGGTGGTGATGGCGGCCAGCGATTCGCGCGACAGCTGCGGCTGCGAGCTGGCGCCGCTGGCCTGCGGCAGCCGTTCGACCAGGTGCTCGGCCTCGGTTCGAATTGTCGCGGGCTGGACGCCGACAGCCTCCAACAGCGGTCCCGCGATGCCGTCGGCCTGCGTGAGCAGGGCCATCAGCAGGTGCGCGGGGCGGATCTCGGGGTTGCCGGCGGCCGAGGCCGCCTGAAGCGCCGAGGTCAGGGCCGCTTGCGTCTTGGTTGTCGGGTTGAAAGAGTCCACGACGCCTCCGTTCGCATAAGTAGGGAAAATGCTTGTCGCGTTGTTCAACGCCGTCAAGGTTGAGTGTGTTCCGCTCAACTCTAACGAGTTTTGGACGATATGGTGCGCGGGGTACCCACCTGGCGATGACGCAGACCGAACCGCACCAGGAGCGGGCCGAGGCGGGCCGCGTCCGCGGCGCGTTCCGGCTGGCCATCGTGGTCGCCGGGCTGTCGCTGGCGGGACTCGCCGTAGCCGGGTTCCGCACCGACCTCGGCGGGGCCGGACCGTCGGCGACCGTCCCGGAGTCGGGCACGTTGCAGGTCAACGGCACCGGCACGTCGAAGACCATCCGCTGCCAGGGCGGCTACCTGTCAGTCAGCGGCCAGACCAACACCGTCACCGTCACCGGGCACTGCACCAGCGTCAGTGTCTCCGGCCACGGCAACCGCGTCGCGGTCGACAGCGCGGACGCGGTCAGCACCTCCGGGACCGGCAACGCGGTCACCTTCCACTGGGGGTCACCGAACGTCGTCAACGCCGGGACGACCAACACCGTCAAGCAGGGCTGAGCCGGTCACGGGCGATAGCCGGCCGGCAGGTCCAGCTCGTCCACGTCCGCGGTCAGATAGCGCTGCACGCTGGGCGCGATCAGCGCGACCACCTCGTCGGTGCCGAGATCGGCCAGCGGGCCCACCTTCATCACATAGCGGAACAGCGCGGTGCCGACCAGGTTGGTGCCGGCGAGGTTGGCCCGCAGCAAGGTGTCCGGACCCTCACCCAGGACGCCGGAGATGGCCGCCATCACGTAACCGCGCATGAAATCGCGGAAGGCCTCGTGCGCGTCGGAATTCAGCATCGCCGAGTGCATCATGGCGACCATGGTCGGCCCGGTCTCCGGCTCGTCCCAGATCTGCAGGTAGGCCCGCACCAACCGGGCGCCGATGTCGGCGCGCGAGCCGCCGGTCATCGCGGCGACCAGCACGCCGCCATCCAGGACCAGCCGCATCGACTCACGGAACAGCTCGGCCTTGGACCCGAACAGGTACAGCACCATCGCGGCGTCCACGTGGGCGTCCTCGCCGATCTCACGCAGCGTCGTCTTCTCGTAGCCCTGGGCGGCGAATCGCTGCTTGGCCGCGCGGAGCACCACATCCTTCGACACGGGCTCGCCCTGGCGGCGGCCCCTGCGCTTTCGCGCATCGGATGGGGAAGCAGCAGGTGACGGCATACGACGACGGTATCATTTCATTAATTGTTGAAAATATCCCGACGGCCGGCGCGCCTAGAATCGGGCCCCGTGGGGCTCGAGGACACCGAAGCGTTGCGGGTGCTGCGCGACGCCTTCGCGCAGCAGGAGTCGGGCCCCGGCAACGAACTCGTCCGCCGGTTCTACACCCACTGGTTCGGCATGGACGTGTCGGTACGCGACCTGTTCCCGCCCGAAATGGGCGGGCAGCGGATCGCTTTCGCCCACGCCCTGCACTGGGTGTACGGCGAACTCGTCGCCCAGCGCGCCCAGGAACCGGTCGCCTTCCTGGCTCAGCTCGGTCGGGACCACCGCAAATACGGTGTGCTGCCCCAGCATTACGACACGTTGCAGCGCGCGTTGTTGTCGACGTTGCGCACCCATCTCGGCGATGCCTGGACCGACTCCGTCGACGAGGCGGCCGACCAGTCGCTCAACCTGATCGTCGGGGTGATGCGCGGCGCCGCGGACGCCGAGGAGGGGCCCGCCTGGTGGGACGGCACGGTCATCGAACACATGCGAGTCTCCCGCGACCTTGCGGTGGTCCGGCTGCAGCTCGACCGCCCGATGGACTATCACGCCGGCCAGTACGTCAACGTCCACGTCCCGCAGTGCCCGCGCCGCTGGCGGTACCTGTCGCCCGCCATCCCGGCGGATCCCGGCGGCGGCATCGAGTTCCACATCCGCGTGGTGCCCGGCGGCTTGGTCAGTACCGCCATCGTCAACGAGACCCGGCCCGGCGACCGGTGGCGGCTGTCCAGTCCGCACGGCGGTCTGCGGGTCGACCGGGACGGCGGCGACGTGCTGATGGTCGCCGGTAGCACCGGGCTGGCACCGCTGCGGGCGCTGATCATGGACCTGAGCCGGTACGCGGTGAACCCGCGGGTGCACCTGTTCTTCGGCGCCCGCTACCGCTGCGAGCTCTATGACCTGCCCACCCTGTGGCAGGTGGCGTCCCACAATCCATGGCTGTCGGTGTCGCCGGTGTCGGAGTACAGCGCCGACCCGGCATGGGCCGCCGACTATCCCGACTGCACGCCGCCACGCGGCCTGCATGTGCGGCAGACCGGCCGGCTCCCCGACGTGGTGACCAAATACGGCGGGTGGGGCGACCGGCAGATCCTGATCTGCGGCGGGCCGGCGATGGTGCGGGCCACCAAGGCCGCCCTGATCGCCAAAGGCGCTCCGCCGGAACATATCCAGCACGACCCACTGTGGAGGTAAGCATGCGCGTCGTCACCCTGCGCGACCCGGCGTCGCCGGTGGCCGCGGAGTTCGTGCCCGAGGCGGGCATGATCGGCACCTCGCTGAGCGATGCCGGCGTGGAGCTGCTCGGGCAACGGCGCGGGCTGGACGCCTACGTGGCGGCGGGCAAGACGATGGGCATCCCGATCCTGTACCCGTGGGCGAATCGGTTGGGCGAGAACACCTATACGGCCGAAGGCGTGACGGCGACGCTGACGCCGGGTGAAAACCGTGTCCGTGCCGATCCGAACGGGTTGCCGATCCATGGCGTGCTGGCCGCCTACCCGGGCTGGCGGGTGACCGCCGAGTCGGCCAACGAGTTGACCGCCGAGTTGGATTTCGCCGCCGACCCGCAATTGCTGGCCAGCTTCCCGTATCCGCATGTGCTGACGCTGGCGGTGCGGCTGGCCGAGCGGACGCTGACGGTGCGCACCACGGTGACCGCCACCGGCGCCCGCGCCGTCCCGCTGTGCTTCGGTTTTCACCCCTACCTACAAATCCCCGACGCGCCGCGCGCCGAGTGGGTGATCGAGACGCCGCCGCTGCGGCATCTGCGGCTCGACGACCTCGGGCTGCCCACCGGCGAATCCGAGCTCCCGGCAGCGCTCGCGGAGCCCTTGGGGGACAAGGCTTTTGACGACGCCTACGACCAGGTGCCCGACGGCGCGGTGTTCGCGGTCTCGGGGGGCGGGCGGCGCGTGGAGGTCCACTTCGAACGGGGGTATCCCGCGACGCAGATCTTCGCGCCCACCGGCGACGACCCCGCGAAACGCATCGTGTGCTTCGAGCCGATGACCGCGCCGACCGACGCGTTGCGCCGCGGCGGCTATCGCTGCGCGCGGCCGGGCGAGCCCGCGGTCACCCAGTTTTCGATCCGGGTCTGATCAGCCGCGCGTTCTGCGCGGCTGCCACACCACCACGGCGGTGCTCTTGGGCACCACCGCCAGATCGCGGCGCTGGCCGGCGCGCAGCTGTGCCAGCTCCTCGGTGAGTTCCTGCACGCGCGCCTGCAGCGCCTCGACGTGATTGGTCAGCTCGATGATGCGCTTGATGCCGGCGAGGTTGACGCCCTCGTCCTGGGACAGCCGCTGCACCTCGCGCAGGAGGTTGACGTCGTGCTCCGAATAACGCCGTCCCCCACCGGAAGTGCGTTGCGGGCTGACCAGGCCGAGGCGATCGTAGGTACGCAGGGTCTGGGCGTGCATGCCGGCCAGCTCGGCGGCGACCGAGATCAGGAACGTCCGAGACTCGTCTCGTGAATTCTTGGCCATCAGCGATTACCCGCCCATCCCGCGCGTGGGTCAAACCCGCTGGCACGCTCGGCGGCCGCGTAAGCCTCCAGCGCCTCGGCGGCCGCGCCCTCCAGGTTCGGCGGCACGGCGACCTTCACCGTGACGAGCAGGTCCCCGTTACCGCCGCTGCGCTTGGGGACACCACGCCCACGCACCCGAAGGATGCGGCCGTCGGAGGTCCCCTTGGGTACCCGCACGCCCACCTTGCCGTCCAGCGTGGGCACCGAAATCGTAGAGCCCAAGGCCAATTCGGCGAAGCTGACGGGAACGGTCACGGTGAGGTCGTCACCGTCGCGCCCAAATACCTTGTCCGGCCGCACATGTACGGTCACGTACAGATCGCCCGACGGGGCCCCGCGCAGCCCGGCCTCGCCCTGCCCCGGCAGCCTGATGCGCTGCCCGTCCTCGACGCCGGGCGGGATGCGCACGTTGATGGTGCGGGTGCGGGTGGTGACCCCGGTGCCCTTGCACTCGTCACAGGGGTGCTCGATGATCGAGCCGCTGCCCCGGCAATCGGTGCAGGGTTCGGAGAAGCCGAACGCGCCCTGGTTTCGGTTGATCACGCCGGAACCGTTGCAGGTGGGGCACACCTTCGGGCTGGTGCCCGGACGTGCGCCGCTGCCATGGCAGTTCGTGCACGGCGCCGGGCTGGTCAGCCGCAGCGGCATCGCCACGCCCTTGGCGGCCTCGACGAAGTCCAGCTGCGTCTCGGTCTCCAAGTCGTTGCCGCGGCGCGGCCGGCTGGGACGGGCGCTTGCGCCGCGCCCGAACAAGCCGCCGAACAGGTCACCGATGTTGGCGCCACCGCTTCGGCCGGCGGCGTCGAACAGGTCGTTGAGGTTGAACTCGGCGCCGTCACCGCCAGCACCGAAGCCGCCGAAACCACCGGTGTCGAACCGGCGGCCGCCGAATCCGCCGCCTGCGAACAGGCGGC
Source organism: Mycobacterium sp. 852002-51613_SCH5001154 (assembly GCF_001667425.1). NCBI lineage: Bacteria > Bacillati > Actinomycetota > Actinomycetes > Mycobacteriales > Mycobacteriaceae > Mycobacterium > Mycobacterium sp. 852002-51613_SCH5001154. The sequence goes on from NZ_LZII01000055.1 coordinate 94,964, forward strand.
GGGTTTCGTCGTACTCCTTGCGCTTCGCCGGATCCGACAACACGTTGTGCGCTTCCGACACCGCCTTGAATCGCTCGCCGGCGGCGGGATTGTCGGGGTTGGCGTCCGGATGCAGGTCGCGCGCCAGCTTCCGGTAAGCGCGTTTGATCTCTTCGGGACTGGCGTCAGAGGAGACGCCCAGCTCCTTATAGAAGTCCTTTTCGACCCATTCTCGCTGGGCCATGTCGCGTCACCCCCTTCCACCTTTCTGTTCTGTTGTTGTGCTGATTGTGTGGTCTATTCACCGGATGCGCCGGGGTTATCGTTCGATTCGGCCGGCCCCGCCGCCGCGGCGCCGTCGTCCGGCACCGTGTCTGCGACTGTGTCAATGACACCCACCAGAGCGTGCCGCAGGACCTGCTCGCCCAGCTTGTAACCCTGCCGCATGACCGTGCCGATCACCGGCTTGGAGCCGTCGCCGCCGTCACCCTCGTGCTGCACGGCTTCGTGCAACACCGGGTCGAAGTCCTCGCCTTCCTCGCCGAACGCCACCAGACCGAGTCCGGTCAGGGCGCTGTCCAGCTTGTCGGCCACCGACTTCAGCGGGCCGGACTCCAGGTCGCCGTGCTTGCGCGCCCGCTCGAGATCGTCGAGCACGCCCAGCAATTGGCTGACGACGGCGGCCTTGGCGCGGTCCGCGGCGGCCTGCTGGTCGCGCAGCGCACGCTTGCGGTAGTTGGCGAAGTCGGCCTGGACCCGTTGCAGGTCGCCCAGCAATTCGGCGGCCTTGCCGGCCTCCTCGGGGCTTTCGCCCGCAAAATCCCCGGAGGGCGACGTGCCCCCTCCCGGCTCTGGGCCGGGAGGGGCGTGGCGCACCTCACCCGTTTCGGGGTCGATCCGCCGCTTGTCGGTGACCGTTACCGGTTCCTGATTTCCGTCCGTCACTTGGACTCCCGGTCATCGTCGACCACCTCCGCGTCCACGACGTCGTCGGCCGAGCCCGACGGTCCGCCGGTTGCACCGGCCTCCGCGCCGCCCGCGGCCTGGGTGGCCTCGTAGATCGCCTGTCCGAGCGCCTGGGACTCCTGGCCCAGCTTCTCCATCGCCGCCTTGATCGCGGCGATGTCGGTGCCGCCCAGGGCCGTCTTGGCCTCGGCGATGGCGCCGTCGACCTTGGACAGCGTCTCCTCGGGAACCTTCGACCCGCCCTCGGCTTCGCGCTGCTCCTTGACGAACTTCTCCGTCTGGTAGACCAGCGATTCGGCCTGGTTGCGAACGTCGGCCTCCTCGCGACGCTGGCGGTCCTCCTCGGCGTGCGCCTCGGCGTCCTTGATCATCCGGTCGATCTCCTCCTTGGACAGGCCGGAGCCCTCCTGGATCTTGATCGTGTTCTCCTTGCCGGTGCCCTTGTCCTTGGCCGTGACGTGCACGATGCCGTTGGCGTCGATGTCGAAGGTGACCTCGATCTGCGGGACGCCGCGCGGAGCCGGCGGGATGCCGGTCAGCTCGAAGGAGCCGAGCAGCTTGTTGTGCGAAGCGATTTCGCGCTCACCCTGATAGACCTGGATCTGCACCGACGGCTGGTTGTCGTCGGCCGTGGTGAAGGTCTCCGACCGCTTGGTGGGGATCGTGGTGTTGCGCTCGATGAGCTTGGTCATCACGCCACCCTTGGTCTCGATACCCAGGCTCAGCGGCGTAACGTCAAGCAGCAGAACGTCTTTCACCTCACCCTTCAACACACCTGCCTGAAGAGCCGCTCCCACCGCCACAACTTCATCGGGGTTGACGCCCTTGTTGGGCTCCTTGCCGCCGGTCATCTCCTTGACCAGCTCGGACACCGCGGGCATGCGGGTGGAACCACCCACTAGCACCACGTGGTCGATCTCGGAGACCGAGATGCCGGCGTCCTTGATCACCGACTGGAACGGCTGACGGGTGCGGTCCAGCAGATCCTGTGTGATGCGCTGGAATTCGGCGCGGGTCAGCTGCTCGTCGAGGAACAGCGGGTTCTTGTCCGCGTCGACGGTGATGTAGGGCAGGTTGATCGAGGTGCCCTGCGAACTCGAGAGTTCGATCTTGGCCTTCTCGGCGGCCTCACGCAGCCGCTGCATCGCCATCTTGTCCTTGGTCAGGTCGATGCCGCTGGTGCCCTTGAACTTGTCGACGAGCCACTCGACGACCCGGTCGTCCCAGTCGTCGCCACCGAGGTGGTTGTCACCGCTGGTGGCGCGGACCTCGACCACGCCCTCGCCGATCTCGAGCAGCGAGACGTCGAACGTGCCGCCACCGAGGTCGAAGACCAAAATGGTCTGTTCCTTCTCGCCCTTGTCCAGGCCGTAGGCCAGCGCGGCCGCGGTCGGCTCGTTGACGATGCGCAGCACGTTCAGGCCGGCGATCTGGCCGGCTTCCTTGGTCGCCTGGCGCTGGGCGTCGTTGAAGTACGCCGGAACGGTGATGACGGCGTCGGTGATGTCCTCACCGAGGTACGCCTCCGCGTCGCGCTTCAACTTCATCAGCACACGCGCGCTGATCTCCTGCGCGGTGTATTTCTTGTCGTCGATCTCGATGGACCAGTCGGTGCCCATGTGCCGCTTGACCGAACGGATGGTGCGGTCGACGTTCGTCACCGCCTGGTTCTTGGCGGGCTGGCCGACGAGCACCTCGCCGTTGCGCGCGAACGCGACGATGGACGGGGTCGTCCGTGAGCCCTCGGAGTTGGCGACGACGACGGGGTCACCGCCCTCGAGAACTGCGACGACGGAGTTGGTGGTCCCGAGGTCGATACCGACCGCACGAGCCATAGTGATTCCTCCTGATTGAGTAGAGCCTTCTTGGTGCCACTATGCTGAGTGAACCCCGCTCAAGACTGCTCTTGGCGACACCGCGGTGTCAACCCAGCATTGAGTCTGGTTCGCTCAACTTCTTGATCATGCTAACGGCGCACCTCGCCGTCTTGTTCCCGGGGCACCGAAAAAGTGCGCGGCGACCAACGGCCCTCGAAGGACCGGCAGCCGCACAGCGAGGCCGGCGGCTCGCCGATGGGTTAACCTGAGCTTCCCTGGAGCCACCCCCGGCAGGAGCTTGATGGCACAGCTCGACAGCGCCGCCGCGCGGCTCACCCGCGAAGACGCGGGCTATCACAAGGGGCTCACGAACCGCCAGGTACAGATGATCGGCCTGGGCGGGGCCATCGGAACGGGTCTTTTCCTGGGCGCCGGCGGAAGGCTCGCGTCGGCGGGGCCGGGGCTGTTCCTGGTGTACGGGATCTGCGGCATCTTCGTGTTCTTGATCCTGCGCGCCCTCGGCGAACTCGTGCTGTACCGCCCTTCGTCGGGATCCTTCGTGTCCTATGCCCGGGAATTCTTCGGCGAGAAGGCCGCTTTCGCCGCGGGCTGGCTGTACTTCGTCAACTGGGCGATGACCGGGATCGTGGACACCACCGCGATCGCGCATTACTGCCACTACTGGACGGCGTTTCAGGCCGTCCCGCAGTGGACGCTGGCGTTGATCGCGTTGGTCATGGTGCTGGCGATGAACCTGATCTCGGTCAAGCTGTTCGGCGAGCTGGAATTCTGGGCCTCGCTGATCAAGGTGCTCGCCCTGGTGACGTTCCTCGTCGTCGGCATCGTCTTCCTGGTCGGCCGCTTCAAGGTCGACGGTCACGATCCCGGCGTGGCGCTGTGGGAGAGCCATGGCGGCCTCCTGCCGGCCGGCCTGCTGCCCCTGGTGCTCGTCACCTCGGGGGTGGTCTTCGCCTACGCCGCCGTCGAACTCGTCGGCATCGCGGCCGGCGAGACCGCGAACCCGCACAAGATCATGCCGCGCGCGATCAACTCGGTGGTGTTTCGCATCGCCATCTTCTACATCGGGTCGACGATCCTGCTGGCCCTGCTGCTGCCACACACCGCCTACCGGGACCACGTGAGCCCGTTCGTGACGTTCTTCTCGAAGGTCGGGTTCGGCGGGGCGGGCAGCGTGATGAACCTCGTCGTCCTGACCGCGGCGCTGTCCAGCCTGAATGCCGGGCTCTACTCCACCGGCCGCATCCTGCGGTCGATGGCGATCAACGGCAGCGGCCCGAAGTTCACCGCACCCATGACGAAGAACGGCGTGCCCTACGGCGGAATCCTGCTCACCGCCGTTGTCGGCCTCTTGGGCATCGTGCTCAACGCCGTCAAACCGAGCCAGGCGTTCGAAATCGTGCTCCACATCGCCGCCGTGGGCGTGGTGGTGGCCTGGGGCACGATCGTGGCGAGCCAGCTGCGGTTCTACCGGCTGTCCCGCGCCGGGAAGTTGCAACGGCCGCACTTTCGGATGCCGCTCGCGCCCTACAGCGGATACCTGACGCTGGCCTTCCTGGCCGGCGTCCTGGTCTTGATGTTGCTGGACAAGGTCCAAGGCCCGTGGTTGCTCGGCGCAATGGCGGTCGGCATCCCGGGGCTGATCGGCGGTTGGTATCTGGTCCGCCACCGGGTGCACGCCGCAGCCCAGGACACCGCGCTGCCGGCCGCCGACCCATCCCCGGCGGCCTAAGGCTCGTCGATGTCCTGACCGCCGGCGAGGTCCGCGCAGTCGACGACCTCGACGTCGTGCCGGGTGCGCAGGTACGCCCCGGCGCCGCGATCACCGGAGATGTTCGACAGGACCTCGGGCCAGTGCCGGCGCGCGATCACCACCGGATGGCCCGGGCGGTCACCGAACACGGCGCGCGCCAGCCCGCTGGGGGACGCGATCGCGCGGCCGAGCACCCGCGCCACCACGGCGGAACCGACGTCCGGGGTGTCGACAACGTGCAGCACGGCGTAATCCGCGCCCATCCGGCCGGCCGACTCCAGGCCGGTGCGCACCGAGGCGCTCAACCCGTCTTCCCACCGCGGCACGATGACCGCGACGGCCCCGGTCGGGGCGGAGACTTGCGCGGCGCCCAGCACGACGACGACGTCGGCGCAGCCCCCGGCGCGCAGGGCGTCGACCGCAGTCTGCAGCCAGCCCTCGACCAGCACCTTCGGCTTGCCATAGCGCCGCCCGGCGCCCGCGGCCAGCACGACACCGATGCTGTGTGGTGGAGAGGTCGACTCCGGTAACCCCACTCTCCTATGATGACATTGCACTTCTCCCAAAGCGATAACTTCGCTATGCACCGGCGTCGGATGGAGCGTCATGAGTCAGGACGTACAAGGGCGCGCCGTCACCCCGGCGCCCCGGTACGCCGGCACCCGCGTCCAGCGGGTGGAGGACGGCCGGCTGCTGACCGGCCGCGGCAGCTTCGTCGACGACATCTCGCGGCCGGGCATGCTGCACGCCTGCTTCGTGCGCAGCCCGTTCGCGCGGGCGCGCATCAACGGCATCGATGCCTCGGCCGCGCTGGCGCTGCCCGGTGTGCGCGCGGTGTTCACCGCCGACGACCTCAACCCGGACGTGAAAGAGGCGTGGCACGCCGTCGCCGGCAAGGACATGCCGGACACCCCGCGACCGCCGCTGGCCGAGGGCGAGGCCAAGTTCGTCGGCGACCCCGTCGCGCTCATCGTCGCCGAGAGCCGCTACATCGCCGAGGACGCGCTGGAACTCGTCGAGGTGGACTACGAGCCGCTGCCCGCGGTCAGCGACTTCACCCGGGCCCAGGACTCCGATGTGCTGGTGCACGACGCCTACCCGAACAACGTCGCCGGCGGGATGGGCGGGGCCCCGCCCGACGAAGAGCTGTTCGCCAACGCGCCGTGCGTCGTCAAAGAGCACATCTATCAGCAGATCTACGCGCCGGTGCCGATCGAGACCCGCGGCCTGGTCGTGGAATGGACGGCCGTCACAGGAGAACTCACCATGTGGGCGTCGACGCAGACCCCGCACGAGCTGCGGGCGTTCTGCGCCCGACTGTTAGGCATTGCGGCGCAACGAGTTCGGGTCATCATGCGCGACACCGGCGGCGGCTTCGGTCAGAAGGTAGTCCCGATGCGCGAGGACATGTGCATCATGTTGGCCGCGCGCAAGGTGCCGGCGGCGCTGAAGTGGATCGAGGACCGGCGCGAGAACCTGATGTCGGCCGGGCAGGCCCGGCACGTCGACGGCACCGCGCGCATGGCTTTCGACGCCGAGGGCAACATCGCGGCCGCGGACATCGACTTCGTCCAGGACATCGGCGCCTACCCGACGCCGTATCCGGTGCTGACGACGGCCGCCATCGGGATGTTCTTCCCGGGCCCCTACCGGGTGCCCAAAGCCAGCTTCAATTACAAGACGGTGTTCTCCAACACCAGCGGCCTGGCCGCCTATCGCGGCCCGTGGCAGTACGAGACGCTGGCGCGCGAGATCCTGCTCGACATCGCCGCCCGCAAGATGAACACCGACCCGGTGGAGCTGCGCCGCCGAAACCTGTTGCGCCGCGACGAGATGCCCTACGTCAACCCCAACGGCATGCCCTACGACCACGTCGCCCCGATCGAAACCTTCGAGCAGGCGGTGAAAATCCTTGACCACGAAGGGTTTCGCAAAGAGCAAGCCGAGGCGCTGGCGCGGGGCCGCTATCTGGGCCTTGGCTTCTCGGCCTACATCGAGCCGACCGGCGCCGCCACCGGCCACCTGGCCACCGAAGGCGCCACCATCCGCATGGAACCGACCGGCAAGATCAACGTGTACGTCAACGGCGGCTCGAGCGGGAACAGCATCGAGACCACCGTCGTCCAGTTGACCGCGGACGCGCTGGGCGCCGACATCGACGACGTGGCCACCATCCAGGGCGACACCGCGGTCACCCCCTACGGGGCCGGCACGCAGGGCAGCCGCAGCGCGCCGATGACCGCGGGGGCGGTCAGCGAGGCGGGCGCCATCCTGCGCGAGAAGATCGTCGCGCTGGCCGCGCACCACCTCAAGGTCGCGGAATCGGAAGTGGAACTTGGGTTTTCGGTGGCCAGCGTCCGCGGTGACCCGGCCAGGTCGGTGTCGTTCGGCGAGCTGGCGTACGTGGCTTACTACTCGCCGCAGCAGCTGCCACCGGGGATGTCGACCAACCTGGAGGCGACCGCCCGGTTCAACTCGACCAACCCCATCCACTGGTCCAACGCGACCCACGCCTGCACCTGTGAGGTGGACGTGGCGACCGGCAAGGTGACGCTGCTGCGCTACATCGTCAGCGAGGACGTCGGGCCGATGATCAACCCGTCGGTCGTCGAGGGCCAGATCGCCGGCGGAACGGTGCAGGGCATCGGCGGTGCCCTGATGGAGGACATGGTCTACGACGACGACGGCAACCCGCTGGCAACGACTTTCGTCGACTACCTGCTGCCCACGGCCACCGAGGTGCCGCCGATCGAATTCGGTCACGTCGAGATTCCCGGGCCGGGGCCCGGCGGCTACAAGGGCGCCGGCGAGGGCGGGGCCATCGGCTCGGTGCCTGCGGTGATCAACGCCGTCAACGACGCGCTCGCACCGCTGGGTGTGACGATCACCCGGCTGCCGGCCAGCCCGGCGTCGATAGCCGCCCAGCTGGAACGGGGGGAACGGTGAAACCGTCCGCGTTCGAATACCACCGCCCCGACACCATCGACGACGCCGTGGGCCTGCTGGCCGAACTGGGCGACGACGCGAAAATCCTTGCCGGCGGCCAGAGCCTGGTGCCGATGCTGGCGATGCGGCTGGCCTACTTCGACCATCTGATCGACATCTCCCGGCTGCCCGAGCTGCAGGGCATCGAGCGCAGGGGCTCAGAACTGTGGGTCGGCGCGGGCACCACCGAGACCACCGTCGGCGCCGACGAGCAAGTGCGCCAAGCGGTTCCGCTGTTGACCCGGGTGACCCCGTTCGTCGGGCATTTTCAGATCCGCAACCGGGGCACCCTCGGCGGGTCGATCGCCCATGCCGACGCCGCCGGCGAATACCCGGCGGTCGCCCTGACCCTGGATACGGTGATGGAGGTCCAGTCGCCACGCGGGCGCCGCGAGATCGCGGCGGCCGACTTCTTCGCCGGGGTGTGGGAGACCACCATGGAATCCGATGAGGTGCTGACCGGGGTGCGGTTCCCCGTCTGGGACGGCAGGTCCGGGTTCGCCGTCGAGGAATTCTCCCGCCGACACGGCGATTTCGCGATTGCCGGAGCCCTGATCGCCGTTCAGCTCGACGATCGCGACCGGGTGTCGCGCTGCGCGATCGGGCTGCTGGGCATGGGGTCCACCGTCCGGCGCGCGACGGCGGCCGAGGTCGCCGCCGTGGGCAGGCCGGTCGGCGAGCTGGTGCCCGAGGAGATCGGCGAGGCCGCGATGAGCGGGCTCGACGACATTCCCAACGACCTGCAAGGGTCGGCGTCCTACCGGTTGAAGGTCGGCGCCACCATGGCCGCGCGCGCGTGGACACAAGCGATAGCCGAAGCCCTGGGGGCAAGCAATGCGTGAACACCCAATCAAGCTGTCCGTCAACGGAACTCCGATCACGGCCGGGGTGGAGCCGCGGATGACGCTGGCGGACTTCCTGCGGGACAAGTGCGGACTGACCGGCACGCACCTGGGCTGCGAGCACGGGGCGTGCGGGGCGTGCACGGTGCTGCTGGACGGCGAGGCCGTGCGCTCGTGCCTGATGTTCGCGGTGCAGGCCGACGGGTCCGAGGTGACGACGGTCGAAGGCGTCGCCGCACCGGACGGCACGCTGTCGCCCGTGCAGTCGGCGCTGCGGGAGTGCCACGGGCTGCAATGCGGCTTCTGCACGCCGGGTTTCGTGATGTCGCTGACCGCGCTGCTGCGCGACAACCCCGACCCCAGCGACCATGAGATCCGGGAAGGCCTTTCGGGCAACTTCTGCCGGTGCACCGGCTACCAGGGCATCGTCGCGGCCGCCCGGCGCGCCGCCGAGACGCAATCGGTCACGCAGCGGTAAAGCTTCACCATCGGGGCCGCATCGATAGGTGCGCGGTTACCGGGGGTTTCGTCACTTCGCGCGTAATCTGATTTCCCGATATTGCTGATAATCGGGAGTGGCGCGTGCGGTTTTCGCAAAGGGCACGGTGGGGCCTGGCCGGTGGATCCCTGCTGATCGCGCCGGTGCTGGTCAGTCCCGTGCTGATCGACGCCTGTTCGTCCACCGTCGCGGGGCGGCCCGTCGCCGCGCCGGGGGCGGGGCCGGTCGAGCCCACGTTCCCCACCCCCAGGCCCAGCGCGTCGTCGCCGGCGCCCACCGCCAGCCCGGCCCCCGGCCTGCCGACGACACCGGCGAACCCGACCGCACCGGCTGGCGCCATCCCGCTCCCGCCCGACCAGAACGGTTACGTGTTCATCGAAACCAAGTCGGGCACCACGCGCTGCCAGATCAACAAGGCCACCGTCGGCTGCGAGGCGCCGTTCACCAACTCGCCCATGCAGGACGGCGAGCACGCCAACGGCGTCAGCGTGGACTCCGGCGGCAAGGTTCAGTGGGTGCTGGGAAACCTGGGCGCCATCCCCGCCGTCCAGATCGACTACAAGACCTACAACGCCGCGGGCTGGACGATCAACGCCACCGCCGACGGCACCCGTTTCACCAATGACCGCACCGGGCACGGCATGTTCGTCAGCGTCGACAAGGTCAACACGTTCTAAAGGCCGGAGCAACTCAGCCGTCCCATACCAGGTGGCCGTCGGGGCGGCGGCGAGCACCTTCGGCGGGGCGGTGAGGGCGCAGGCGGCCGTCCGGCATGAGGTGTTGCACCGGCACTGCGCGACCGAGCTCTGCCACGTCGGCGATCAGCCGCCGGTGGCAGCGCCACCAGACGCTCTCGCTGCACATCACCGCGGTGGTGCGCCGGGTGGCGTCGGCCAGGACCTCGTCCAGCGCCGCGTCGAACTCCGGCGTACGGGTGTATGCGGCGTACGCCCGGAATGCGGCCACCGTCCACCAGCTGTCCGGCTCGGGTTCTCCGGCCGCGATGTGACGCCGCCCGCCCAGGCGCGGCTCCCACCGGTAGTCGATGCCGTATTGGGGCAGCCAGCTTTCCAGGGCCTCCCGACGCACGTCGGGATTCGTCCGACTGGCCGGATATCGCCGCACGTCCACCACCAGCGCAACTCCGGCGCCGGCAAGCAACTCCGCTAGCCGCTCACGGTCGGCTGTCCCGTGCCCCACGGTCAGCAACGCCCGCTCCACCACACCAGTCTGCCCGGCAGTCGACACCCGGCCCGGGCCGATAAAGGATGGGTGCGGTGATCCTCGCCGTCGACTTGGGTAAGACGTCGTGCCGGGCTTCGGCATGCGGCCGCAGGGCGGAGGGGCCGGGCGCGCCGGGGCTCGCGGCGCCGGGCGGTGCGCGGGCCGCGGAGGCGGCGATCCTGAACGTCGCACGCCAGTTCGGCGCAGTTGACGAGGTGATCGTCGGCGCCGCCGGGGCGGAGGCGGCTCCGGATGCGGCGCGCGCGCTGGGCGACGCGCTGCTGACCTCGCTTCGGGCGGAGCGCGTCGCGGTGACCAGCGACGCCGTGACCGCGCACGCCGGCGCCCTGAACGGACAGCCGGGCGTCGTGCTGATCGCGGGCACCGGCGTCGTGGCGCTCGCGATCGATGCGGAGGGTCGGTGGCGGCGCGCCGACGGCTGGGGCCCGTGGCTGGGCGACGAGGGCGGCGGCGCGTGGATCGGCGCCGCCGGGCTGCGCGCGGCGCTGCGCGCGCACGACGGCCGCGGCCCGTCCACCACGCTGCTCGACGCCGCCCGCGCCCGCTTCGGCGCGCCGCGGACCTGGCCCGCGCAGCTCACCGGCGCCGCCGCGCTCGCGTCCTTCGCACCCGACGTGCTTGCCGCGCAGGGCGACGCCGCCGCGCTGGCGATCGTCGGCGCGGCCGCCGAGGCGCTCGCCGCGACCGCTCGCGCGGCCGGGGATGGCCCGGTCGCGATGGTCGGCGGCCTGGCCGGATTCGAAGCGCTGCGGGAGAAGCTCGACCTCGTACCCGCCGCCGGCGACGCGCTCGACGGGGCGCTGCGGCTGGGCCCGATCCACGAGCCGCAGGTGATCCGCGTGCAGGCGGCACCGAAAACCTTTGGCGTGCAAGGACTCGACGCGCTCGCGACCGAAGCCGTGCGACCGGGCCTGCATGACCTGGACGCGCGGCCCATCGGGGAGGTCGTCGCGCTGCTCGTCGCCGCCGAAGGCGAGGCGCACGCCGCCGTGGCGGCGGCGGTCCCGCGGATCGCGGCGGCGGCCGAAGCGATCGCCGCGAGGCTCGAGCACGGGGGCCGCCTTGTCTACGCCGGTGCCGGAACTCCCGGGCGGCTCGGTGTGCTCGACGCGGCCGAGTGCGCGCCGACGTTCGACACCGACCTCGTGCGCGGTGTGATCGCCGGCGGCCCGGCGGCGCTGACCGCGGCGATCGAGGGTGCCGAAGACGCCTTTGAGCCAACCGATCTCGCCGACCTGACCGCCGCCGACGCGCTCGTCGGGATCACGGCGTCGGGCCGCACGCCGTATGTGCTGGGGGCCCTCGAGCACGCGCGCGCGGCGGGCGCGCTGACCGTCGCGATCGTCAACAACCCCGGCGGCGCGGCATCTGCCGATGTGATGATCGAATTGCTCACCGGCCCTGAGGTTCTCGCCGGGTCCACCCGGCTGACCGCGGGAACGGCGCAGAAGGTCGTGCTCAACGCGCTCTCGACGAGCGTGATGATCGCGCTCGGCAAGGCGTACGGACCGCGGATGGTGGACGTGCGGCCGACCAGCGCGAAGCTGCGCCGCCGTGCGGTGCGCATCGTGCGCGACGCGGCCGGCGTCGACGAGGAGACCGCGGCCGCCGCACTGGCCGCCGCGGGCGGTCATGCCAAGACCGCGATCGTCGCGTTGCTCGCCGGCGTCGACGCGGCCGAGGCCGCCGCCCGGCTCGACCGGGCGCGGGGACGCGTCCGGGACGCGCTCGGCAAGGTCGACACGTTCTGAAGGCGCGCTCAGGAGGCTGGCAGGTGGTGTCAGTACCATCGGTGCCGTGGCACGCAACGGCCCACCCGACGACTTCCACGAACAGGCGACCCGGCATGCCGACTACGGCGTCGCTGAGCAGCCGACCACCGGCGAACCCCCGGCGAACCCGCCCGGGGGGTTCGAGCAGCCCGAAGCGTTCGACGGCCTGGAGGCCGAACCCACCCCCTGGTACCGCAAGCCCCCGCTGCTCATCGCCTGGCTGGTGTTCGTCGCGATCCTGATCGCGCTGATCGTCTACGGCATCACCGAGCTGCTGCAGGGTGGACAAGGCACCAGCCCGTCCCCGAGCACCAGCCGCACGAGCACGACGACCACCACCACGGCGACGACCGCGCCGACCACCACCACGACGCCGACCACCAGCAGCGCCGGCGAGGCGCCGGCACAGCAGCCGACGCAGCAGCCCACGCGCCAGCCGAGTCAGCAGGAACCAACGCATAAGCATCACCTGCCGCAGGTGCCCTCGGTGATCACGATTCCGGGGGTGCCCACGGCGATCACGGTCCCGCCCGGCCTGCGCTGACCCCGTCGGCCGCTATGGTGAGGACCACCGGGCGATCGGAAGTGGGGTGCGGGGCATGAGCGAGTCGCTCGGGCTGTCGATTGGGGCGGCCAACCTGGTGGCTGCCCGCGCGGGCAGGCCGCCGGTGGTCCGCAGTGCCGTTTTGACGCTCTTTGAGCGCCGGCCGACCGAAGTTGGCCTGCCGGAGGAAAACCCGAATCTGACCGAAAACGGGATGGTGCTGCGCGGATTCGTCGAGCGCGTCGGCGACCGGTCCCCGCTGGTGGCTGCCGACGGGACGAAGTACCTCGGGGAGGTGCTGACGGTCGAGGCGATCGAGGCCATGGCGCGGACCGTCGGCTACGGCACCCCGATCACCATTGCCGTCCCCGCGTACTGGTCCGACGCCCAGTTCACCGCGTTGCGGGAGGAATTCTTCGCCCAGCCCGATCTCGCCCGCGGTGGCGTGGCGCCGGTGCTGGTGTCCGACGCCACCGCCGCGCTCGCGGCGCTGCGCGGCAGACCGGGATTCCCGTCCGCCGGGGTCGTCGCGCTGTGCGATTTCGGCGCCAGCGGCACCAGCGTCACCCTGATGGACGCCGGGTCCAACTTCACCCGCGTCGGCCCGACCGTGCGATCCGCCGATTTGTCCGGCGACGCGATCGATCAGCTCGTGCTCGGCAGCCTGCGAGCCTCCGACGACACCATGGCCGACCTGGGCAGCACCGTGCGGATCGGCTCGCAGAGCCGGCTGCTCGGTGAATGCCGGCGCGCCAAGGAGCAACTGTCGACCGCCGCGACGGCCTCCGTCGCGATTGCTCCGGGCTCGACCGCGCAGCTGTCCCGCGCCGAGCTGGAGCAACTGATCTCCGAACCGCTGGACCGGTTCCTGGGCACCCTGGAAGAAGCCCTGCGCCGCAACGGGATTGCGAGGGGCAGGCTGGCCGCCGTGGCGGCGGTCGGCGGCGGCGCCGGCATCCCGCTGCTCGCCGCGCGGCTGTCGGAGCGTTTTCAGGTGCCGGTGCACACCCCACCGCAGCCCGCTGTCAGCGCGGCCATCGGAGCGTCGGCGCTCGGTGAGCAGCAGACGTCGGCCGGGGTCCCGACCGCCGCGGGCGCCGTCGTGGAAACGCCGACCGAGATGGTCGGCAACGCCGGGATCGACATGACCCAGGCCGCGTCGGCCGCCCAGGCCACCGATGTGGACGGCGCCCTGGCCTGGTCCCAGGACGTCGACGGCGGCGACGAGCCGGTGCCCTACACCGGGCGCGACGCCACGGGCGAGTACTCCCGGGAGGCAACGGATTCGGGCTACGCGGACGGCGATCGCTACGCCGCGGAAGAGGGCCCGCTGCCCTGGTACAAACGCACCGCGCTGGTCCTGCTGGTGGCGGGGGCGGCCGCGGCGGTGCTGGTAGCCATCGTGTTGGCCCTGACCCTCGGCCGCCCCAAATCCCACCCGGTCAACACCACCCCGCCGAACACGCCGGCTCCCCCGCAAACGTCGCAAACCGTGACCATCACCCAGCCGAACGGCAGCACCACCGAGACGGTCCTCCCACCGCCACCGCCACCGCCGTCGTCGTCCGAGCAGCCGCCGACCACCACGACAACCGAGCCACCGACGACAACCACCACGACGCCGCCGCCGACCACCACGACGACGACGGCCCCGCCGACGACTACCACCGCGCCGCCCACGACGTCGCAGGCGACCACCACGGCCGCACCCCCCACGACGACCCGGTTCCGGCCGCTGCTGCCGCCCTTCGTACCGCGGGGCTGACGCGGCCGGTCACGGCGATGAGGGTCACACCGGGCTCGCCAACAACGCAGGCCACGGACGCCGGCGGACTTCTAAGTTAGGGCAGCCTTTCTCGCGGCGAAAGCTGCGGAGATGTAACTATGAGCAGGGCTAAGCAGGCAAACAATTCGCAGGCTGAATCAAAGATGCATTGGGGAGACCTTCTGTGACCACGCAGATGCTGATCAGACTCATCGTGGGCATGGGCATGACGCTGGTCGTGGCCGCGCTCGCCGGACGACGGGTCCTGTGGCTGTTCAAGCTGATCACGTCCGGGAAGCCCGCTCCGGGGCACACCGACGAGCCCGGCAAGCGAATCTGGGCCGAGCTCTCCGAGGTCTTCGGGCAGCGTCGCCTGCTCAAGTGGTCGATCCCCGGCCTGGCCCACTTCTTCACCATGTGGGGCTTCTTCATCCTGCTCACGGTCTACATCGAGGCCTACGGTCTGCTGTTCCAGGACAACTTCCACATCCCGATCATCGGGCGCTGGGACGCGCTTGGCTTCCTGCAGGACTTCTTCGCGACCGCGGTCTTCCTCGGCATCACCACCTTCGCCATCATCCGGCTCATGCGCAGCCCGCGCGAGATCGGCCGCTCGTCACGGTTCTACGGCTCACACACCGGCGGCGCGTGGCTGGTGCTGTTCATGATCTTCAACGTCATCTGGACCTACGTCCTGGTCCGCGGGTCGGCGGTCAACAACGGCACGCTGCCCTACGGCAACGGCGCCTTCCTGTCGCAGCTCTTCGGGGCGATCCTGCGCCCGCTCGGCCAGCCGGCCAACGAGATCATCGAGACCACGGCCCTGCTGCTGCACATCGCCGTCATGCTGGGCTTCCTCATCATCGTGCTGCACTCCAAGCACCTGCACATCTTCACGGCGCCGATCAACGTCATCTTCAAGCGGCTGCCCGACGGGCTTGGCCCGCTGCTGCCGATCGAGGCCGACGGCAAGCCGATCGACTTCGAAAACCCGCCCGACGACGCCGAGTTCGGCCGCGGCAAGATCGAGGACTTCAGCTGGAAGGCCATGCTGGACTTCGCCACCTGCACCGAATGCGGTCGCTGCCAGTCGCAGTGCCCGGCCTGGAACACCGGCAAGCCGCTGTCTCCCAAGCTCGTCATCATGGACCTGCGCGACCACTGGATGGCCAAGGCGCCCTACATCCTCGGAGATAAGGAATCGCCCGCCGAGAACACGCCGGAAGGCGGGATCGGCGAGGAACTGGCCGGCGAGAAGCACGCCGAGGCGCACCACGTCCCCGAGTCGGGCTTCGGCCGCGTCATGGGCTCCGGCCCGGAGCAGGCCACCCGGCCGCTGGTCGGCACCGCCGAGCAGGGCGGCGTCATCGACCCCGACGTGCTGTGGTCCTGCGTGTCCTGCGGCGCGTGCGTCGAGCAGTGCCCGGTGGACATCGAGCACGTCGACCACATCATCGATATGCGCCGCTACCAGGTGATGATGGAATCGGAGTTTCCCTCGGAACTGTCGGTGCTGTTCAAGAACCTGGAAACCAAGTCCAACCCGTGGGGCCAGAACGCGTCCGACCGGACCAACTGGATCGACGAGGTGGACTTCGACGTTCCCGTCTACGGCGAGGACGTGGACAGCTTCGACGGCTTCGAGTATCTGTTCTGGGTCGGCTGCGCCGGCGCCTACGACGACAAGGCCAAGAAGACCACCAAGGCCGTCGCGGAACTGCTGGCCGTCGCCGGGGTGAAGTACCTAGTGCTGGGCACCGGCGAAACCTGCAACGGCGACTCCGCGCGCCGCTCGGGCAACGAGTTCCTCTTCCAGCAGCTGGCCGCCCAGGCCGTCGAGACCCTGGACGGGGTGTTCGAGGGCGTGGAGACCGTCGACCGCAAGATCGTCGTCACCTGCCCGCACTGCTTCAACACCCTGGGCCGCGAATACCGGCAGCTGGGTTCGAACTACTCGGTGCTGCACCACACCCAGCTGCTGAACCGGCTGATCCGCGACAACAAGCTGGTGCCGGTGACCCCCGTCTCCCAAGACATCACCTACCACGACCCCTGCTACCTGGGCCGGCACAACAAGGTCTACGAGGCGCCGCGCGAGCTGATCGGGGCCGCGGGTGCGACGCTCACCGAGATGCCGCGCCACGCCGAGCGCAGCTTCTGCTGCGGCGCCGGCGGCGCGCGGATGTGGATGGAAGAGCACATCGGCAAGCGGATCAACCACGAACGCGTCGACGAGGCACTGGCCACCGGGGCCGCCACCATCGCGACCGGCTGCCCGTTCTGCCGGGTGATGGTCACCGACGGCGTCAACGACCGGCAGGAAGAGGCCGGCCGCAGCGGGGTCGAGGTGCTCGACGTCGCCCAGGTGCTGCTCGGGTCCCTCGAGTACGACAAGGCGACGCTGCCGGAGAAGGGCACGGCCGCCAAGGAGGCCGAGAAGCGGGCGGCTCAGGCGCCCAAGGCCACCGCCACCGTCGAGGCACCGGCCAAGGAATCCGAGGAGGCACCCGCCGAGGCGGCCCCCAAGTCCGAGGCCGCGCCCGCGGCGCCCGTCAAGGGGCTGGGCATCGCCGGCGGTGCCAAGAAGCCCGGTAAGAAGGCGGCCGAGCCCGCCGCCGACGGCAAGGCCGAGGCCTCCGCGTCCGCAGCGCCCGCCGCGCCCGCCAAGGGGCTGGGCATCGCCGGCGGCGCCAAGAAGCCCGGAGCCAAGAAGGCGGCGCCGGCCCAGGCCGAAGCCAAGACGGAGGCGCCTGCTGCGCCTGCCGCCCCAGCCAAGGGATTGGGCATCGCCGCCGGGGCCAAACGACCCGGCGCCAAGAAAGCCGCGCCGGCCGCCGAGGCACCCAAGGCCGAGGCTCAGCCCGAACAAGCCGAGCCCAAGGCGGCCGCCGACGAAGGCAAGGCCGAGGACAAGGCGCCCGCGGCGCCGGTCAAGGGCCTGGGCATCGCCGCGGGCGCGAAACGACCCGGCGCCAAGAAGGCCGCGCCGGCCGCCGAGGCGCCCAAGGCCGAGGCCCAGCCCGAAGCAGCCGAGCCCGAGCCGGCGCCGAAAGCGGAGCCGGCAAAGGAGGCCGACGGCGAAGACGCACCGTCCGGCCCGCCGGTGAAGGGGCTGGGTATCGCGCGCGGGGCCCGTCCACCGGGTAAGCGCTGACCTGGGATTTTGCGGCTTGACAGCAAATTTCGGTGGACACAAGTGGCACCATTGATGACGTGACCACTCACCAGCTGCCCCTGAACGCGTCCGCGCACCACCGGCAGCGTGTCTTCGCGCAGTCGTCCAAGCTCCAGGGCGTCCTATACGAGATCCGCGGCCCGGTGCACCAGCACGCCGCGCGGCTGGAGGCCGAAGGGCACCGCATCCTCAAGCTCAACATCGGCAACCCGGCGCCGTTCGGCTTCGAGGCACCCGACGTGATCATGCGCGACATGATCCAGGCGCTGCCGTACGCGCAGGGCTACTCCGACTCGCAGGGCATCCTGCCCGCGCGCCGGGCGGTGGTCACCCGTTATGAGTTGGTCGAAGGCTTCCCCCGCTTCGACGTCGACGACGTCTACCTGGGCAACGGGTGCTCCGAGCTGATCACGATGACGCTGCAGGCCCTGCTCGACAACGGCGACGAGGTATTGATCCCGTCGCCGGACTACCCGCTGTGGACGGCGTCGACGTCGTTGGCCGGCGGCACGCCCGTGCACTACCTGTGCGACGAGACGCAGGCGTGGCAGCCCGACATCGCCGACCTGGAGTCCAAGATCACCGAGCGCACCAAGGCGCTGGTCATCATCAACCCGAACAACCCGACCGGCGCGGTCTACAGCCGCGAGGTCCTCACCCAGATGGTGGAACTGGCGCGCAAGCACGAACTGCTGCTGCTCGCCGACGAGATCTACGACAAGATCCTCTACGACGACGCCAAGCACATCAACGTGGCCTCGCTGGCCCACGACGTGTTGTGCCTCACGTTCAACGGGCTGTCCAAGGCCTACCGGGTTGCCGGCTACCGCGCGGGCTGGCTGGCGATCACCGGCCCCAAGGACCATGCGGAGAGCTTCATCGAGGGCATCAACCTGCTGGCCAACATGCGGCTATGCCCCAACGTCCCGGCCCAGCACGGGATCCAGGTGGCCCTCGGTGGCCACCAGAGCATCGAAGACCTGGTGCTGCCCGGCGGGCGGCTGCTCGAGCAGCGCGACGTCGCCTGGGAGAAACTCAACGAGATTCCCGGTGTGTCCTGCGTCAAACCCGAGGGAGCGCTGTACGCCTTCCCCCGGCTGGACCCCGAGGTCTACGACATCACCGACGACGAACAGCTCGTCCTCGACCTGCTGCTGCAGGAGAAGATCCTGGTCACCCAGGGCACCGGATTCAATTGGCCGGCACCGGATCACCTGCGCATCGTGACGCTGCCGTGGGCCCGCGACCTGGCCGCGGCGATCGAGCGGCTGGGCAACTTCCTGGTCGGCTATCGCCAGTAAGCATCTTCGCAGCCGGCGCCTCTACGGTGGACCGGGTGACGCACTCGCACTCGCATTCACACAGCCTGTCCGGCCCCGCCCCGGTTGAGTCGCTGCCCGCCAGGATCGTCGTCGGGCTGCTGGTGGCGATCGGGGTGGCGGTCCTGGGTGGCGCCGTCGCGCTGTGGCCCAGCCGGCAGCACGTCGCCATCCCCATGCCCTTCCAGAACGCGGCCGGCGGCGCCGTGAGCACGCAGGCCGGGCACGTGCTGTCCAGCGCCGTGGGTGACTGCGGCAGCCCGTCGGTCAGCCAGGTGCTCACCACCGCGCCCCAGCCGGCGCCGCCGGGCGCGGGCCGCTGCGTGCTGACCCAGGTGGCCATCGATTCCGGGCCCAACGCGGGCGCGAACACGTTGCTGGAGTCCTCCCCCGGTCCGGGCCAGCCGAAATTCGCGGTGGGAGACCGCATTCGCCTCGTCCGGCAGGTCGACGATCAAGGCGCCACCAGCTACGCCTTCTACGACTTCGAACGCGGCTGGTCGCTGGTCGCGCTGGCCATCGCGTTCGCGGTGGTGATCGTCGCCGTGGCGCGGTGGCGGGGACTGCTGGCGCTGGTGGGCATCGGGGTCGCGTTCGTGGTCCTGGTGGCGTTCTTGCTGCCTGCGTTGCGCGACGGCGCGCCCGCGGTTCCGGTGGCCCTGGTGGCCGCCGCGGCCATTCTGTACGCGGTCATCTATCTGGCGCACGGCGTGAGTCTACGGACCAGCGCCGCGCTGCTGGGCACTCTGACTTCGCTGCTGCTGGCCGCAGGATTGTCCTGGGCGGCAATACAATTGGCGCATTTGACCGGGTTGTCGGATGACCAGAACGCCACCGTCAGTGCGTACCTGGGCAACGTGTCGATCAGCGGCCTGCTGCTCGCCGGCTTCATCATCGGGTCGCTCGGCGTGCTCAACGATGTGACGGTGACGCAGGCGTCGACGGTGTTCGAGCTCGCCCACCTCGGTGGCTCGCGGCGCGCTATCTTCTTGGGCGCCATCCGAGTTGGACGCGACCACATCGCCAGCACGGTGTACACGCTGGTGCTGGCCTACGCCGGCAGCTCGCTGCCGTTGCTGCTGCTGTTCAGCGTGGCCAACCGCTCATTGACCGACGTGCTGACCAGCGAAAGTGTGGCCATCGAGATCGCGCGGTCGGCGGTAGGCGGCATCGCGCTGGCGCTGTCGGTGCCGCTGACGACGGCGATTGCCGCGGCGCTGGCAAAGCCTAGTGAAATCGGCTCCGCTCCAACAGATCCAGCAGATAGCCGCCGTATCCGGACTTGAGCAGCGTGTGGGCGCGCTCGGCCAACTGCTCGTCGGTGATCCAGCCCCGCTGCCATGCCACTTCCTCGGGGACGCTGACCTTCAGGCCCTGCCGCCGTTCCAGCGTCCGCACGAAGTCGCTGGCGTCCAGCAGGGAGTCGAACGTGCCGGTGTCGAGCCACGCCGTTCCGCGGGCCATCACCTCGACCGAGAGCTGGCCTCGGTTGAGATAGATCTGGTTGACCTCGGTGATCTCGTATTCACCGCGCGCCGATTTCTTCAGGCCTTTGGCGATCTCGATCACGTCGTTGTCGTAGAAGTACAAGCCCGGCACCGCGTAATTGGACTTCGGTGTCTTGGGTTTCTCCTCCAGTGACAGCGCCGTGCCGTCGTCACTGAACTCGACGACCCCATACTCCGACGGGTTGGCCACCCAGTACGCGAAAACCGCTCCGCCGCTGATGTTTTGGAAACGGCTCAGGCTCGTGCCCAGGCCCGGCCCGTAGAAGATGTTGTCGCCCAACACCAACGACACCGAGTCGTTGCCGATGTGGTCGGCGCCCAGGACAAAGGCCTGGGCCAGACCATCGGGACTTTGCTGCGTCACGTAGCTGATGTTGATCCCGAATTGCGAGCCGTCTCCCAGGAGCCGCTGAAAGCCCGCCGCGTCGTGCGGGGTGGTGATCACCAGAATGTCCCGGATCCCGGCCATCATCAGGGTGGACAGCGGGTAGTAGATCATCGGTTTGTCGTACACCGGAAGCAGCTGCTTGCTGATGCCCACGGTGATCGGATGCAGGCGAGTGCCCGAGCCGCCGGCCAAGATGATCCCGCGCATGAGTGGCTCCCCTATTCCACGCTTAGTTGACGAGGTCGTTTTCGGTGAGTTCGGTCGCCGCCAGCGCCGACGCCAGGTCGTCGTGCCGGAACACGGACGTGACGTGGTCGTGGACCACGCGGAACGCTGACGCGGCGGTGGTCACGGCCCCGGGATTGTCCGGGGCGCTGACCTTCTGTTCGACGACGACGACCCCGTCGTGCACGTACATCCGGCCGAGTTCGGCCGTCGCGTGGCGGGAGGTGGCCCACCCGCGCAGCGCCTCGTGCCCCTGCGCGGCCCCGTGCGCGTCGCCGATCTCGATGTCGTCGCTGGACAACGCGACCAGCGTTTCCAGGTCGGCGGAGTTGAGCGCGTCGTGCCATGCCAGGACGGTGGCGATCTCCGAAGTGGTCATGTGTTGCAAGTTACCGTGTGTGCCCCGCCGCCGTGGCTAGAGCGGGGTGCGGTCCAGCCAGTTCTGCCACACACCCTCGTCGCCGAACAACTCAATGCCCGTGTCGGCGAGCGGCACCCGGCGCAGGATGGCCAGCAGCAGCTCGGTCGCGCCGCCCCGCAAGGCCGCGGTGCCCTTGCCGTGCTCGTGTGACCAGGTGATCCGGCTCCCGTCGACACCGATGGTCCACTCGCCGGCTTCGCCGAGCCCGGGGTCGGTGGCATGCAGATGCAGGGTGTTACCGGCCTCGAGCGGGAGCGCCGCCCCTTCGCCGCCGGCCTGGATCGCGACGCGCTCGAGCCATTCGGTGATCGCGTCGGCGGCTACGTCGGCGTTCAGGGTGAATTCCGCGCCCAGCGCGATGGCCGCGTCGGCCCGATGCACCGCCACCTCGTGCAGGCGGCGGCGGATCCACCAGTTCGCGGGCCGGGCGCCGAGAAAGGTCCACACCGGCGTTTCCACCCCCGTCAGCTCGACTGCGTCGACCAGCCGCTGCGCGCCCCCGTGCAGCCAGGAGATCGCGTCGGCCGGTTCGGGTGGCGGCTTGCCGCCCTCGACGGAACGGGGGTCGAGGAACTCCTCGAGCCGGTCGCGCACGATCTGCGCCGCCCAGCGGTCGCCCCGGCCCACGTGGCGCAGGAGCTGGCCCAGGGTCCACCCCGGGCAGGTCGGCACGGGCCTGGACTGGTCGGCATCGCGGAAAAGCTCCGAAAATGCGCGGTTTTCTTCCAGGAATGCACCGGCGAAGTCCACGCGGGTCAGGCTACGCCTCCGCTGCGCGCCGAACGTCACGCTGGCGTGGCGTTCGCCGGTCAGCGCCACGCTGGCGTGACGCTCGCGGCAGGACCCCTCAGGGCCGCGGCGCCCCCAGCCGGAACAGCCGCCAGCCCGCCTGCTTCCAGCGGGCGGCATCGAGGCAATTGCGGCCGTCGACGATGACCCTGGCCCGCACGCGGTCGGCCAGGTCGGCGGGGTCGAGGTCGATGAATTGGCGCCACTCGGTGAGGACGAGCACCGCGTCGGCGCGATCACACGCCTCCTCGACCGAGACCGCGTAATTCAACGTCGGGAACAGCCGCTGCGCGTTGTCCAGCGCCTTGGGGTCGTACACGTTGACCGCGGCGCCGTTGAGCTGCAGCTGGCCCGCGACGTTGAGCGCGGGCGAGTCGCGCACGTCGTCGGATTCGGGCTTGAACGCCGCGCCGAGCACGGCGATATTCGCGCCAAGCAGCGACCCGCCGCAGGCCGCGCTGGCGAGCTCCACCATCCGGGTGCGCCGGCGCATGTTGATGCTGTCGACCTCGCGCAGGAAGGTCAGCGCCTGGTCGGCTCCCAGTTCGCCGGCGCGGGCCATGAAGGCGCGGATGTCTTTGGGCAGGCAGCCCCCGCCGAAACCCAGTCCGGCGTTGAGGAATTGGCGGCCGATGCGCGGGTCGTAGCCGAGCGCGTCGGCCAGCACGCTGACGTCGGCGCCCGCGGCCTCGCATACCTCGGAGATGGCGTTGATGAACGAAATCTTGGTCGCCAGAAAGGCGTTGGCGGAGACCTTGACCAGCTCCGCGGTCTGCAGGTCCGTCACCAGGAACGGCACGCCCTCGGCGAGCAGGGGGCCGTAGAGTTCGCGGACCGCCGCCTCGGCCCGCGTCGAATGCTGTTGCACGCCAAGCACGATGCGGTCCGGATGCAGGGTGTCGTGCACCGCGTAGCCCTCGCGCAGGAACTCGGGGTTCCAGGCGATCTCGACGTCGACCCCGCGTGGCGCCAACGCGGCCGCCCGGTTGTTCAGCTCGGCCGCGGTTCCCACCGGAACGGTTGATTTCCCCACAAGTACCGACGATGTCGTCAGCCGCGGCACCAGCGCGTCGATGACGGCGTAGACGTGGCGCAGGTCGGCGCCGTACTCGCCCTTCTTCTGTGGCGTACCGACCCCGAGGAAATGCACGTCGGCGAACTCGGCCGCCATGTCGTAGTCGGTGGTGAACCGCAGTCGCCCCGTCGCCAGGTTCTTCGTCAGCAGCTTGCGCAGGCCGGGCTCGTAGAAGGGAATGTCACCGCCGGCGAGCTTGGCGACCTTGCCGGGGTCGATGTCGACCCCGACGACCTCGTGTCCCAGTTCCGCCATTCCGACCGCGTGGGTGGCACCCAGGTAACCGGTGCCGAAGACGGTGCATCGCATGTAACCGGTATACGTCGCCGCGATGAGCTAACTGCATCGCCGCGCTAAGCGGGAGGCAAACGACAGGTGACAGGTGGCCCCGAACCGACTAGTGACGGCCGAACCCGCCGTGACCACCGCCGAAACCGCCGTGGCCGCCGCCGAACCCCGGAATGCCGGGGATCCCGCCGCCACCGCCGCCGCGCGGCCCGTCCTCACCGCCGCCATGACCGCCACCGACGCCGCCGCCGGGCCGGGCCCTCCGGAACCGGGTTCCGGCCCCTCCCATGGCGATCAGTGGGACGACTGGCTCCATCGGCGG